>NZ_JBMNDS010000109.1:0-29168 GCF_052543295.1 Streptomyces sp. SAS_270 | reverse complement strand
CTTCACCGTTTCCGGGTTGGGTAAGCCATCGGACCCAGGAACCTCCCTTCAATTCCTCCCGGCTGAGCCGGGGATACGACAAGGCGCCTCATGGCGCACCGCCAGCGATCAGCGACTTCAAGGGCGTTGGGGGCGGCTTCCCTGACCGCCTTGGTGTAGGCGGTCGCTCGGTCCCTGCAAATGATCTCCGCGCCGGGATGCTCCTCCAGCCAGGCCGCGAACGTCTCGGAGGTGCGGTCGGGCAGTACATCCACGACTCGGCCGGCTTCGACGTCGACCAGCACGGTGCCGTAGGTGCAGCCCTTGCGGAAGGCGAATTCGTCCACCCCCAGTACCCGCGGCGCACGGTCCGGCACCGGCGGTGCCGTCAGCAGCCCGAGCAGAGGCGTCCGGCCCGCGGTCAGCCGCAACCGGCGGCACAGCCGTGCGGCAGGACGGCCGCCGGTCGATCGCGATCGACCGCAGTCAGCCCGCCAGCCCGGTGCTGGAAAGGCGGTACCGCGCGGACAGGCCCGGCACCTGCTCGACGAACGTCGCGCGGGAGCAGCTCCCGCGGTCGCAGAAGTACCGGCGCACCCGCAGCCGGACGACGACCCTGCGCGAGCCCAACGGCCGCTCAGCCAGGGTGCGTTGATACGTGCTGTGTACGCGGCGGGCCTGCTTGCGACAGTTCGGGCACCGGCCCGGGCTGGCCGTCGACACCGCCTCCATCACTAGGACGTCCGAGGAATCGCTTACCCCCTCCACCCGCACTTCGATCCCAGGAAACAGCACATCCTCAACCGTCTTGCTCGCCACGGCAGGAAGTACGCTGCCGAAACGATCCCGCGTTCTGACCGCTGACCTGGGGATTCACGGAACTGCGGCCAGAGCCGCCCCGGTCACTCGCCGAAGGATTGGCCGAAGCCCTGGCGGGCGCCATCGGTGAGGCCGATCGCCGAGGCGGTGTACTCCGTCGCGCCGATGGCTGTGATCGCGCCTTTCGCGGCGGGCAGGATGTCGACGCGGCCGTTGTGGGACTCGTCGTCGCCGCCGGAGCCCACGACGAGGTCGGCGCGGTTGTCGCCGTTCAGGTCGGTCAGCTTCACGGCGGCGCCGAAGAAGTCGTACGAGGAGGGCCTGCCTGGCATGCCGTCGGTGCCCTTGAAGTAGGACGCCGCGCCCTTGCCGGAGACACCGCCCTTGCCGCCGAGGAGCGTGGTCACCTGGCCGGTGTTTTCCAGCTCGCCGAGGCTCTCGACGGAGGAGCCGACGGCGAGGTCCGCGTAGCCGTCGCCGTTGATGTCACCGACGGAGACCGAGACGCCGAAGTAGTCGTCCTTCTCGCTGGAGTCCGGGACGCCGTCGGTCTCCTGGGTGATCACCTGGACGGGACGGGTCGACTGACCGGTTTTTCCGCCATAGACGACGCTGACCTGACCGGAGTAGATCGGCTCCTCGTAGGTCCACTCCTTGCCGACGACGATGTCCGCGTGACCGTCCTTGTCGAGGTCGCCGACGGCGACATGGCCGCCGGTGGCGGAACGGTTCACCAGGAGCTTGCCGTCGGCACCGGTCAGGTTGCCGGTGCGGAGCAGGCCATTGTTCGTACCCCGATGGAGTTCGATCCGGTCGACGGGGCCCGTGCGCCCCGCAAAGACCTGGATGACGAGATCGGTGATGCCGTCGCCTGTCACATCGCCCGAGTCGAGGGCGGTGTGGACGTACGTCTGACCGTCCTTGAGGCCGAGGCTGATCACGGACTTGGCCTTGCCGGTGGTGCGGCTGATCGGCCCGTACAGCACCTCGCCGCCCCGCCCGGTGCTGTAGTCACCGGTCGCCAGGTCGGTCTTGCCGTCGCCGTTGAAGTCACCGGCCGCCAGCGACGAGCCCCGGCGGACATCGGGGCCCGTGGGCGGGGTCTGCTTCACGGTCACGGCCCCGTGGTTCGTCAGCCCGTTCTTCCCGCCCCAGACGATGACGATCTGACCGGCGTTACGGCGGTAGGTGGTGCCGAAGGTGATGTCTTCACCGCTCGCCGAGATCGCGAGGTCGGTGAAACCGTCGCCGTCGTAGTCGCCCGCGACGGACTGGGAACCGAAGCGGTCATAGCCCTCGGTGATGCCGGGGACGCCCGGGGTGTTCTGCGTGATGACCTGGCGCTTGGCCGCGTTCACACCCGTCTTGGAGCCGTACAGCACCGCCACGGCGCCGCCCTCCGCCTTCTCCCCGGAGCTGCCGTGCTCGTTGACGACGAGGTCCCGGTAGCCATCACCATTGAAGTCGGAGACGGCCTGCGCGGCCTTGGTTGCCTTGACGGCCTGCACCGGTGCGGCGACGGCGGCGGGCGCGAGGCCGCACACCAGGCATGTGGAGGCCACGGCGATGGCGGTGTACAGGGTGCGCTGACGCACGATCATCTCCCACGGTAGTTTCTGCTGTTGCTTCTGTGACCCGCTGAGGAGACCAGCGACCCGGCCCGGAGGTTGTACGAGACGGCGAAGGGCTTGCAATGAGCTGCCCCGCGTTTCATAGAGTCCGATGATCTTGTTTCAGGCGGACTGCTGGGCTTGCTCCTGGCTCCGCCGGCAGCCGCGTTCGTACTCGGCGGGCGGCATGTAGCCGAGGGCCGAGTGCAGGCGGCACCCCCGTACGCTCGGGCGACGGCGGTCAGTTGTCGTCGCCGTGGTCGTCCCGCGGTTCCGCGGGCTGGTTCTCCAGGGTGCGCTGGTGGACGTCTCCGGCGAGCTTCATCAGCTCCTGGGGGGTGATCTTCGCCGAGAGGAGATCCTCGCGTGCGAACTGCCGCACTTCTCGCAGCACCGCGCGCAGGGACAGGCGCCAGATCCAGGCGCGGACCAGGTCGGGGGTGTGCCGGGCGGCGGCGCCGGTCACCGCCAGGACACCGGAGAAGCCGCCGGCCGCCACGGCCCACATCGGGCTGTGGCCCAGCAGACTCCAGGAGAGGGCGGCGCCGCTGAGGCCGGAACCGGTCAGCGCCGTGGCCGGGAGGAGCCGCCGCGGGCGGGCGGGGCATTGCTGTTTGCCTTCGGCAGAGGTGGTGCGGTTGCGCTGGACGCGAGGGAACATGAAGTCCTCCGTTGATGCCGCGAGGTATCGGACGGAGGCCCAGGGCCGAAGGTCCGTGCGTTTCCCGGAGTTCGGCGAAGTTTTTTCTGCGTGAGTTCCGTGAGCGGCTGCTGCGCCGGCCCTCACGCGGGGGGAGTGCTCATGGGGAACAGTGGGTGGGGGCCGGGCACCGCACCGGTCGGCGACAGGGAGTTGGTCGGCTGGGCGCTGGACGCGTCCAGGCCACAACGCCGCAAGCGAGCGTTGGAGTTGATCGCGGAGCGCTATCTGCGCGACGTGCTGGTGACCACGGCGCGGCGGATGGGGGATGCGGAGGCGGCGGCCGACGTCACTCAGCAGACCTTCGCCGACGCCGTCGAGAAGCTACTGAACGGCGAGGGTCCGGCGAACCCCGACCACCTGGGCGGATGGCTGTACAAGTTCAGCCTCAACCGGCAGCGCAACCACTTCAAACAACGTGAGCGGGACCGCAACCGGTCCGCGGCGGCCGACGCGTACGGCGGCGGATTCGGCGCGGGCGTCGACCGGGTGGGGGTGGCGCGTGACGACGAGAAGCGGCTGGTTCAGACACGTCGCGTCGCCGGCCGCGTGGGACGCACGCTGGCCGCGGACGAACAGGAGATCTACCGGCTCTACTACGAACAGGAGCTCTCGGTCGCCGAGGTAACCGAGCGGCTCGCCCTCGCGGGAGGGAAACTGTCGCAGAAGACCGTCCAGAACAAGGTCACGCGAATCGCGGCGGTCGTGGCGGTCGGCTTCGAGGCTTACCTCCTCGTGGAGCACGACCGCACGCTCTGCGGACGGCTGACCGCCATCGTCGGCCAGTATCCGCGGGAGTTCGGCAGCGACCTGCGGGACCACGTGCTCAAGCACGCCCGCAAGTGCGCCGATTGCGGAAGCTGCGCGGTGTGCCCCACCTGTCGGGTGCGGGACGTCCTCGCCATCGCCGCGTGCGAGAGGTCCGCCGCCTGCCAACGCTGCAGGGTCTGCGACAGCGAACGGTTGGGGCTGAAGGCCGCCTGGGCCCCGGCCCTCGTCGTCCTCCTGTTCGTCCGCCCGGTCCGCACCGCCGTTCTCCAGTCCGTCAACCAGGCGTGGTCGGCAGCCATTTCGGTGTTACGGTCCCCGCCCACCAATCCACCGGCCGATCCACCGGGCGGCGCTCCCGGGCCGCCGTCTGCCGTCGGCCCGCTTCGCCGCTCGGCCGTCAAGGCGGCCACCGCAGCCGTCGCGACCGCGGCCGTCGTCGTGGGAGCGCTGCTGATCACGCGCCCCGACGCGGCCCCCTCTCCGTCCACGGCGCCGATCGCCGCCACCGTTCCGACCATCGCCTACGCCACCGACAAGGGGGTGCACGTTCTGACCAAGGGGAAGACCACCACCGTCGGCAGCGTAGAGCCGGGCAGCACGGTCACCGACCTCGTCTGGACGGCCGACCACCGCCACCTGGGCTGGCTGTCGAGGTCCTCCCAGAGCACGGCCACCGTCCTGCACAGCGCGGATCCGGCCACCGCCCGGACCCACACCTGGACCTGTCAGGACTGCGACGGTCTCGCCTTCCAGGGCACGAACCTGGTCAGCGTGCGCCAACACGGCCAGATCCTGTCCTACCCGTCCACCGGCCAAGCCCCCAAGACCCTTGAGTTGCAGGGCATCGACACCACGGACACTGCCCTGCAACTGTTCCTCGTCGGTGGCACGGCGGCCGACAGCGAACTGCTGGTCTTCGCCTTGGACAACAACGTCGGTGGGAGCGATGCCAACAAGCTGTACCGGATGGCGGCCAACAGCACGGTGACGACGGTCGTCGACGACGTACTCCCCGACATCCCGGGCGGGGACCGTGCCCCGGGCCAGTACGCGGCAGTGAGCCCGGACGGCAGGATGTTCGCCTACGGAGGCAACATTGCGGGCGGTGATCCCTGTACGCCCTCGGACACGGCCACCGTCGTCGACCTCGACACCGGCACACACACCACCACTGCCCTGCCCGGTGGCGACCGATCCACCCCTCTGCGGATCACAGGCGTCTGGTTCGGTCCCCACGACGAGGTCGAGGCCGGCGTCTTCACACAGCCCGCCGAGGTCTGTACCGCAGGGACGTCGGCGCGGCGGCAGCCGACGGCCGTCTACCGTCTGGAGGACGGCGTCTGGACCCCGTCCGGCCAGAACGCGGCGATGGCCCGGACGACGGCGCACGGATGGAGCGCGCGACGTGCCGCGGACGCCGGACTCACCGACTTCCGGCCACCCGCCTCCCCGCTTGTCGTTTCCGACGCCAAGAACCGGGAGCTCAGGCTCGGCGACTCCGTCACGGCTTTCGCCTGGGCTCCCGCCGACACGACGCCCGACCCGGTCCTGGGCACCTTGTGGGCCCCCTATCAGAAGGGGTACGGGCTGGCCAGACCCACCATGGTCTACAACGGCGGCAGCCCCGCCGGGATGGTCCGCGACGTGAAGTGGACGTCCTGGGGCGGGGAGCGCGCCACCGGAACAGGACAGTCGGTCTACACCCCCGACGGGGTGGCCGTGGCCGACGGGACCTGGGAGGAGAGCACCGTCGTGGCCTTCGACCTGGGCAACTGCGAGGGCACCCGGACCTATCGGAAGATCGTCTGGTTCCTTCCGAAGCGGGGCGGCCGCTTCGATCCCACCCACTACATCGACGTGTGCGCCGGGAAGTTCTGGAACAGTCCGTGACCGCAGTGTCCCGTTTCAGGCCTCGTTGTCGATGCCGGTGACCGTCGCGGGGCCCAGCGGCGCCTGGGCGTTGGTGAAGCCGGCCCTGTGCAGGGCGGCTGCCGCGGTCTCCTTGGCCTGCCGTTCCGCGGTGCGGATGTCGTCCGCCGTCACCTCCAGGCGGATGCTGAAGGTCCGGTCGTCGTTGACGGTGAGCAGATCCAGCTCCTCCCGCCGGCCCAGCGAGGTGTGGTGCGGGTCGGCCGGCCGCAGCAGCCGTACGAGGTCGGAGCGCGCGCTGTCCCGCGGCTCTCGCAGGAATGTGCCAGGGATGGTGATGACGTAGGTGGTCACGTGAGGAATCCTCCTGTGGACGCCCTGCCAGAACCGGTGCCTTTCAGGCCTTCCCCTGCGAGTGCCCGACATGGGGATCATCGAACACCCGCCAGGGCGCTCGGTGAGAACCGTCCCGGTGATCCACTTGCTCAGCCGCTCTTGCGCGCCACTCCGCCGCAGAAGCCGATCTCGCCGGATCCCGGTTGCGGCGGGCCGTCCGGGCGCCAGAACGGGAGCGTGTCCGAGGGCGTACAGGGATCACCGCCGCCGCCCGACAAGGAAAGGGACCGGTTCCCCGAGAGTGACCTGCCGCGCCTGCGCCAACTGACCTACCGGGTGCTACTGCGCTGCTTGTGCTCTGGGCGCCAGATGAAAAGGACCCGCCCCGACCGCACCAGCCCCAACTACTGGACCGGTCTTTGATCTTCCGCCAAGTAGCCGGCAAGAAGATCGGGGAGCTACTGCGCCGGTTTTACGCCGCTACGCCTCCCGCGGATCTGCCCGCCGACGTGTGCTGAGGTCAGCCGCGCGGGTCGAATGGGCTCCAGGCAACGTACTGGGCTGGGTCGCAGTGGTCGGATCACGCCCGTGGGGTCTGCCGGCTGCAGTCGTCTCCAGACCGGTGCATCTGAGCGGTGAAGCCGACCTCGCCCCTGGAGCCGGACTCCGCCGCCCGCCCTGCTGCGCCGCCACGCTCACGGTGAAGGCCTGCCGGGCGGCCGGGCCGTCGTCCGGTGGTGTCCCGGCCTGGGCGCCACCGGCGTGGAGCGGGTAGCCGAGAGATTTGGGCATGGTGCCGTTGCCGGGTGCTGACAGGTTGCCCCGTTCCTTGAGTACCTGGTGTGCGGGGTGGGGGCCGGGCAGGCTAGTTTGCTCGGGTGAGTCTCCTTGATGATGTGGCCGAGCGTGACGGCTGGCGCTGCTGGGTGTGTGACGAACCGGTCGACCCCGACGAGTCGGTGAACGATTCGCGGGGGCCCAGTGTCGACAGCCGGACCGCCGACCGCAAGGCCCGGGTCGCCGAGCGGCTGGCGCACCGTGGGTGCAACAGCCGTAAGGGCGCGATCAAGGTGGTCATCGCCTGGCCGGACAGCCTGTACGTGGTCGAACCCGCGCCGCTGATCGGTGTCGCCGGAAGGCTGGAGCGCAAGGGGGGCCGCGAGATGGTCGGCCGTTGTCCGACCAGGCAGGACGCCCAAGAGGCAGCGGATTGGCTGGTGGACCGGTTCTCCCGGCTGGTACCGGGGCTGCCGGTGACCGCCGACATCGAGGCGGGCGGCGGCCAGTTCCTTGTCATCCTGGCCACCGGCCGCCGCTGACCGCGTGAGGGGACGGCCGGTGGCCACAGCCCCGCCGCCCTCGCCCACGCCGTCCCCGCTTTCTTGGAGCAGGCCGACAAATATGCGAGCCGGCTCGGCTGCGACGGCAACGAACTGTGGACCAGCTTCGGCCCGGCCAACTGCAAGCTCAGACCGATGTGGTGGCGGGGTTCGTTCTCGCGCGGGCCTCGGCCGGTCTGGTCGACAGCACGATTCGCAACGACACCAACCATCTGGAGCTGATCCGGGACTGGTTCGGCCGTCCGCTGTGGGAGATGGAGCCGGCCGACGCCGACGTCTGTTTCGGCAAGGTGCTGCGCGACGCCAAACCGTCGCCCCGGACCGGCCGGGCTGGCGCGCCGGCGGTGTTCTTCCAATTCCTTGAGCTGCGGCACAAGGTCGAGTTGCACCACCTCACCGGCCGTGTGGTCGAGTGCCCGTTGGACGAGATGAACCGGCCGCGGGCCTCGGTGGAACCGCAGCTGCGGATCCCGCCCAGCGAAGCAGAGATCGAGGAGCTGTTCGCGGGGCGGCGTGAGGAGCTGGTGACCTGCCGCAAGTTCGGTCCGGCCGCCCGCAATTACGCGGTGGCCCGGCTGGCGGCGGACGTGGGGCTGCGGATCAACGAGGCACGGATGCTCGACCTGGACGACGTCCGGTGGGAGCTGGGGCGGTTCGGGAAGCTCAACGTCCGGCACAGCAAGGGATCCCGGAAGCGTGGGCCGAAGCCACGGCTGGTGCCGCTGATCAACGGCGCCGACGGCAACCTGAGGTGGTTCATCGAGGACGTGTGGGGCCACTTCGACGCCGACCACACCCGGCCGGGCGCCCCGCTGTTCCCCTCCGAGCGCTAGAACCAGGACGGCTCGTGCTCGCGGGCGACTGCCGACATCTTCCGCCGGCCGCTGGCCGAAGCAGCCGCCCAGCACCTGCCCACCTGGGCCGGGAAGCTCACCCCGCACATGCTGCGGCACTTCTGCGCCTCCCAGCTCTATCTCGCCGGCATGACCTTGTTCGCCATCCAGGAGCTACTCGGACATACCTGGACCGGGACCACGGCCCGGTATATCCACGTCCACGGCACCCATGTCGAAGACGCCTGGGTCGCCGAACAGCAGCGCGCTACCGACCGATGGAAGGGCTGGCCCAGTGAAGTGGAATCTTCGCCTGGCGGCCGCCAACCGCGGCATCTGGAAGGCCACCGAACTCCAGCGGCTGCTCGCCGAACGCGGCGTGGTGATCAGCGCGGGGAAGATACCCCTGCGCGGATGGCAGCGGCGCAACGCCATCGCCGCGCTGCGCTCACTGTTCCGCTTCGCCAAGAAGCGCGGCCTGATTTTCGCCAACCCCACCACCCGCCTCGGGATGGAAGACATCCACGCAGTCTGTTGCCGATGACCGATGCCGAAGTGCTTGCCGTCCAACGGATCGCCGTCATCCCGGCGCGACGGCTGATCGTCGCCCTGGCCGCCGTGCACGCCGCCCGCGCCACCGCCATCCGCCGCCTCACACTGGACGACCTCGACCTGCCCAACCGTAGGATCACCATCGCCGGACACGGCCAACGGCTCGGCGAACTGCCCCACCAGACCCTGCTGACCTGGCTCGACCAGCGCCGGGCCACCTGGCCGAAGACCCCGAACCGGCACGTCCTGATCAACGCGAATCCCGCCCTGGGAACCGAGCCCGTCAACCCCGTATACCTCAAGCGGCACCTACCGCACCAGGGCGTCTACCTCGAACGCATCCACGGCGACCGGGTCCTGCACGAAGCACTGACCGTCGGCGCCGCCCGCTGCACCTCGCCCTGCTCTTCAACCTGTCCCACACCACCGCGAGCAGCTACGCGGCCATCGCCCAGAACCTGCTCGACGACACGGCTGCTGTCGAGGAGCTGCCGTTAAACCAGTAGCGTCCCCGCCGACGAACCTCATAGCTTGTGCACTCGTGACTGATGCTCCGAAGATGCGCCCGAATCCACACGACCTCGGCCGGGTGTTCAACGAGGTGCCGGAGCTCTACGACCGGGTCCGGCCGGGATACCCCGACGAGCTGTTCGCGGACCTTGTCACCGTTACCGGCGTGGCCGACAGGTCGTCGGTGCTGGAGGTGGGCTGCGGAACCGGTCAGGCGACGCGCTCGCTGGCAGCACTCGGATGCTCAGTGACCGCCATCGAGCCGGGCGCAGACATGGCCGCACTCGCTCGCCAACGGATGGCCTCCTTCTGTAACGTCGCAGTCGAGACGTCGACGTTCGAGGAGTGGGACGACCGCGGTCGACGCTTCGATGCTCTCGTGGCCGCGCAGTCGTGGCACTGGGTCGACCCGTCGATCGGCTGGCAGCGGGCCCACGACGTGCTCCATCCCGGAGGCTGGATGGCGCTGTTCGGCCACGTCGTTGTCCGCCGGCAGGGAGAGCCGGAGGTGTACGCCGAGACCGCCGATCTCCTCGAGCAGTTCTGCCCCGGGAACCCCGACTGGGGTCATCCTCCCCTGGAGGACGACGTGCGCACCACCGACGAGGGCTGGGGCCTGGTCGATGACCCCGGAGGACTGTTCGGCTCAACGATCGTGCGCTGGTATCCGACTGTTCAGTGGTTCAACGGGGACGGCTTTGCCGATCACCTTCGCTCGTTGTCGCTGTACCGGAGGCTCGACCGCGACGTCCGTGAGCCCCTGCTCGACGCCGTCGCCGAGCGCATCCGCACGCGGATGGGCGACCGAGCATCACGCCGTTACCTGAGCGTCCTCCGTGTCGGACAGCGCGCCGAGTGAGCCCAGTGGTGAAGGACCTGCCGATTCAGCGGCAACGGACCCACCGCACTTTCGTGCCTGCCTGCCGAAGAGGCCGTGGGTTCCCAGTGAAAGCACTTCAGTCACGCTGAACTCACGGCCGACATGTCGGTAAGAACTCTGTCACCAGCCGCAAGCGAGTAGTCAGAGCTTCGTGACCACAGCTTTCTTGGGGTCCAGGCAAGATGAGGCCAAAGGCCGCAACAAGACGTCTGGGCATCTGTCACCGTGCTTCGGTCGCCCCGGTGCCCGGCTCACGCTCGGACTCCTGCAGCGCCAGCACCCCGTCCCACGTGTCTCCTCCGTCGGCCCAGGTCCACAGCCACCGACGCAGCGAGGGCGCCGCGTACCGCAGGCCGTCGTGAGGGTCCTCGCCCCAGTCCCGTTCCCAGCCGACGGCGTCCCAGAGCAGCACTGGGTGATCGACGGCTGTGAGCGAGACGTACCACTCCATGCTGCAGCCGCCCGCCGCTGATGCGGCTGACCGAATCTGGCCAGAGGTGCTCTTCGCTCCCCAGATGGTTGACTCAGATGAGTGACTCGTCATCGAACCTGGGTGCTGCGGCTCGGCGGTCTCATCAGACGGTCTTGACGACAGTGCCGGCGCCCTCCAGTGCGGCGGTCTCGTCGGCGGGCGCGGTTGTGTCGGTGACGAGGGTGTGCAGGAGCGTGGCCGGGCCGACGTGGGCGTAGGCGGTGCGGCCGAGTTTGCCGCCGTCCGCGGCGACGATGACTCGGCGGGCTGAGGCGATGCCTGCCTTCTTCACGGCGGCGTCGTCGAGGTCATAGGCGGTCAGGCCCTCGGCGGCACTCAGGCCGCAGCAGCCGATGATCGCGGTGTCGAAGCGCAGCGCGGCTAGGGCGGCGAGGGTGAGGGGCCCCGTGAGAGCTCCTTCGGCGGTGCGGGGCCGTCCGCCGGGCACTATCAGTGCGGCCTGGCCGGGTGGGTCGCTGAGGACGTGGATGGCCTGGAGGGACAGGGGCATCACGGTGACCGGCCGCTCGCGCAGCAGGCGGGCGACCTCCAGGCAGGTGGTGCCGCTGTCGATCAGGACGCTCTCGCCGTCGGCGATGAGCGAGGACACCTCGGCGGCGATCAGGCGCTTGGCATCGACCGCGTCGCGGGCGCGCAGCGCGAAGGGCGGCTCCTCGCCGCGCAGCAGCAGGGTCCGCGCTCCGCCGCGGAAGCGTTCCAGGACACCCTGTCCGGCGAGCACGTCGAGGTCACGCCGGATGGTCATCTCCGATGCGCCGGTCAGCGCGGCGAGTTCCTGGACGGTGATCTGGCCCGCCTCCCTGACGGCCTGCGCGATCACGGAGTGACGGTCTGCGTTGGTCATACCCGTGATTGAACACCACCTCAGAACGAACATATAACATGTTCGAAAGGCGGGCTTTCAAACATTCGATATGTTCGCTACGGTGGATGCTGTGAACCCTTCGCTTCGAGCCGCCCGCGCGGCGACCTTCATCTACTTCGTCCTGTGCGGCACGCTCATGGGCGCCTGGGTGGTGCACATCCCCGCCATTGAGACGCGGGTCGGCATCAGCCACGCCACCCTCGGGAGCCTGCTGGTGCTGCTCGGGCTCGGGGCCTTCGCCGGTATGCAGGTCGCCGGCCGCCTGACCGACCGCCTCGGCCCCCGCCTGGTGGTCCCCGCCACCGGCATCCTGGCCAGCGCCGTGTTGGTGCTGCCCGGTCTGGCCCGGGACCCGTGGACGCTGGCGGGCGCCCTGCTGGCCTTCGGCTTCTGCAACGGCTGCCTGGACGTGAGCATGAACGCCCACGCCGTCCACGTGGAGAAGGCCTACGGCCGGCCCGTCATGTCGGCTTTCCATGCCACCTTCTCCGTCGGCGGCGTCATCGCCGCCATCGCCGCAGCGGGCGCCGCAAGCGCGGGCATGAGCCCGGCCGCCACCCTCGGTGCCTGCGCCGCGCTCGGCATCGTGATCGCGCTGGCGTCGGCGCGGCTCCTCCTGCCCGGCACACCTGCCGCCACCGCCACCGAGCAGGGTCGGCAGGCTCCGGTCGCCAAGCGCAGCAGCACCGTGCGACGGATCTGGATCCTGGCCGCGCTGGCGTTGACGACGATGCTGTGCGAGGGGGCCGCGAACGACTGGAGCACGCTGCACCTCAAGGACGTTCTCGGTGCCCCGGCGAGCACCGCCGCCTTCGGGTACGGCACGTTCGCCGCGGCGATGACCACCGGGCGTCTGCTCGCGGACCGGGTCGCCGCCCGGTTCGGGGCAATGGCTGTCCTGCGCTACGGCTCGGCCACGGCCGCCGTCGGGATCACGATCGCCGCGTTCGCCCCGTCGGTCTGGGCCGCGTTCGTGGGCTGGACGCTGTTCGGCCTGGGGCTGTCGGGCTGCATCCCCCAGCTGTTCAGCGCGGCCGGCCACGCGGACCCCGCCGCGGCCGGGGCGAACGTCTCCCGGGTCGCCGGGCTCGGCTACCTGGGCATGCTCGCCGGGCCCGCCGTCATCGGCTGGCTGACCCACCTCACCGCACTGAACCACACCTTCCTGCTGCTGACCCTGCTCTGCGCAACCACCGCCACAGCCGCCGGCATCCTGCGCACCGGCTCCGGCGCCATGCCCGAGCCGGAACCCGAGCTCGCGTCCAGCAGCCACTGACCGCCTGTGCGGCACAACCCTGACACCGTGCCGCACAGGCACCCCACCAACCCGCGACAACGACCGGACCAGGAAGCCCCGCCATGTCCACCGACCGACGCATCGTGCTGTTCGACCTCTTCGGAGTCATCGCCTGCCACCAGCGCCCCGGCGCCCTGGAACAGATGGCCGCCCGCTGCGGCGCACCCGCCGACGCGTTCGCCGACGCCTACTGGGCCTGCCGCCCGCCCTACGACGCCGCCCAGCAGACCGCGGCCGCCTACTGGACCACCGTCCTGCGAAAGCTCTCACGCCCCGTCGACGGCGACACGATCGAGGAGCTACGGCTCGCCGACATCGACAGCTGGTCTCGGGTCGACGACCGCATGGTCACCTACGCGCAGCGCCTGCGGGACCGCGCCAAGGTCGCCCTGCTGTCCAACATCCCCGACGACCACGCGGACGCCTTCCGCACCGCCCAGCCTTGGCTGCGGAACCTCGACCTCGTCGCCTTCTCCGGCAAGATCAAGGTCGCGAAGCCGGACCCGGCAGCGTTCCGCCACTGCATCACCGCCCTGCGTGCCGCACCGGCCGACTTCCTCTTCATCGACGACCGCGAGGAGAACGTGCACGCAGCCCAGACCCTCGGCATGAACGCACACCTCTTCACCCAACTCGACCAGCTGGCAGCGACTATCGACACTTGGCTGCCACCCCGCGCCGCGTGACCAAGACCGCTGCCGCAGGCGAAGGTGGGTAGTCCAGCTCAGCAACTCTGTCCCATGCTTGAGCGAGTCGTGGGGAATTTCAAGGCTCTGGCCGCAGTTCCGTGAATCCCCAGGTCAGGGGCAGGAACGCGGGATCGTTTCGGCAGAGTGTTTCCTGTCATGGTGAGCAAGACGGTCGAGACTGTGCTGTTTCCCGGGATCGACGTGCGAGTGGAGCACGTCAGCGACTCCACCGACGTCCCTGTAGTGAAGGCGGTGTCCACCCCTCGTCCGGGTCGATGCCCAGACTGCAGGAACCAGGCGACGCGCATACATAGCACGTATCAACGCGCCCTGGACGAAAGGCCGTTTGGCTCTCGCCGGGTCATAGGCCGATTTCCAGTCGCCAAGCCTCCGACGCTCACGGTGTCTCTAAGCGTTCATCGATGCGCCGGAGAATGTCCTCGCTGATATGCCACCGGTCCGAGTCCCGGCGGAAGCGAATCCCTCGCTGGGACTTGACGACCTTGGTGAGCCGCCTTAGCTGGTTCGGGTCAAGGTCCTTGATCATGTACGCTGCAAGCCGCATTGCGTGGTACTGCTCGAATGCACTGCGTGAATGCTCGATAGCTTCGAGCGCAGCATCGAAGTTCCGCAATTCACGGCTTGCCTGCATCATGGCTAGGGCAGTGACACGTTCCTCGTCGCTTCCCTCCCGCAGCCAGCGCAGTACTTCGGCTGGCTCGAATGGCTGCTCCTTCGCGAGACGGCGAGCTCTGGAAACGGCCTCTTCCATTGCCCTCGTACGGTCTGGACCAGCACGCATTGAGCTGCGCACTGACCGGTAGTCAGCTGCGATGGGCCCCGCGGCGTCCAGCAGGGCGTGAGCCTCCTCTCGTAGCTGACTCGCCGCTGCAATGTCTCCGCGGCGCTCCGACTCTTCTGCCAGTGCGAATTTCTCTGCCGCGGCGGCACGGAGCCTCAGCGTGGCTCCACCGAATTCCAAGCTCTCGATGCGGCTACCAAGTAGAGCGAGAACCAGCAAGACACCGCCGAAGGCAAGCAGTACCCCCGCACCACCGTTCGGAGTCACGAAAACCGCAAAGACCCCCGTTCCGAAGGCTGCCGCGCCCAGTAGGCCCGTGAGCCCACGCAGGACGGGTGTGAACTGGGAAGACATTGAGGGCGGTTCCACTGACTTCTCTCCATCTCATCAGATGCGTGGGAACCTACCGCGTGTCTACGTGAGACGGCGGACATCAGACAGCGACGCATCTGTATTCGACCAACCAGCCGATGGTGGATGTCGGGCATGGCAAGTGGACGCCACGCCTGCAGGCCGCCCGGCCCGGCCAAACCATGGGCATCAAAGCTTGGTCACGCTGACAAAGCCGAGGGAACGCAGTCCCTCCGACTGGCACAAGCGATCGGAGGGGCCGCCAGTCTCAGTCTGCAAAAGCTGGTAACCGGCGCCGTGAGCCGACCCCCAGGCCATGGCGGCCCGCCATAGGGCTCGGCCGTGTCCGTGGCCGCGATGTTCGGGCAGAACGCCGAAGTACTGCGGCAGCAGACGGATGGCTCCGGCTGAGTCGGTCATGGTCTCCATGGGGCCGATCGCCCCGACCACTCGACCGGCGTCGGTGACGGCGAGAACTGGGCCCACGGTGCCGACCTGCATCTGATGGTGGAGGAATGCGAAGCCGTCGCTGGTGAGGCGCTGTGCGAAGGCGGCAAACGTGGCCTGTACGGGCACGGGTAGGCCGTGTAGGGGTTGAACCGACCCTTCCTTGTCGGACTGAGCCTGGCCGAATTGCCGGAGCTGTACGCGCGTGACGGCCGTCCCGGCGGGCGGTTGGTCGTTGGGGCCGCGGAAGGTGATCACGCGAGCTGTGGCAGTGGCGTGGTCGGCGGCGAGCTTGGCCGCCAGGTCGGCCGCGTCGCCATGGCCGGGGCCGTAGATGTAGACCGTTAGAGTGCCATGGCCGCGGCGGGTCAGGGTGGGAATCAGGGTGCGGACACTGGTGTGCTCGATTGCATCGGGCAGGACTGTCTCGTCCTTGTGCTCGGACCAGCGCTGGTCCTTGTCGTACGGGAGGAATGTGCCGGTGCCGGCGGCTCGGACAATGTCGGCGAAGAGGCCGAGGTCGAGGGCGTCGGGGTGGACGGGGCCGATCGTCGGCACGTACGGCACAGCTACGACAGGCTGCAGCCAGTCCCACTTCAAGCGCATGGCACTCACGCTACTCGCCTGGCGCACAGGGCTCAGGCCCCGGCGCATTCACGCCGGGGCCTGAGCGGTTGTGACCGGTTGGCGGTCAGTGAGGGTTGTCGTCGCCCGCGTTGCACGAGCACTTGATGCTGTCCATCACCGTGTCCAGGTCCGCGATGGACGTGATCACGGTGACCGGCGGCGCGGGGGCCTCGATCGGCCGGGCCGCGTACGGCAGCTCGTCCGGAAGCGGCCGCTTCGGAGAGATCTCGACAGCTACAGCGGTCATGTCACCCTGCTTTCTTCATCCCGTGCTGGCAGTAACTTGCGAGTGGTGCCTTCGCCTCCTGGTAGTGCTTGGCCAGGGGCCTGCACACGGTGCAGGCCCCTGAAAGCTGGCAGCCTGAGCATCCACCGGTGCGAAGCATGAGGCGGTCCGCGATCTCGCCGAGGCGGGAAAGGCCTTCGATCCCCTCGGCAGGCAGGCTGATCTGGTCGTCGCGGCCGATCTTGCAGATGGACACCAGCCCGTGCGGGTCGGTGTGGAAGAAGGTGTGGCCCGCGTTGCAGCCGGTGAACGGCTTGCGCATTCGCAGGTGATCTTTCGACTGCGCGGTCAGCGACTCGGCGCCGCCGTAGATCGTCGGCGTCATGTTCGTGAAGACGTTGTACTCGACGCCCCACTGTTCGCACAGGACGGTCATTGCCTGTTCCTCGTGGGCGTTGTCTTCGGTGACGATGATGCTGATGCGCAGCGGCAGGCCAGCTGCGCGGGCGGCGTTCATGCCCTTGATAAACAGGTCCCAGGCGCCTTTGCGCTGGGTCAGCTCGTCGTAGCTGTCCCTGGTCGCCCCGTACAGGGAGACCGTGATCCGGTAGGGCGGGAACTGCTTGAACATCTCCAGCAGGTCCTCGCGCCACAGCAGGGAGGCGTTGGTGGAGACGGTCAGCATCATGCCCAGTTCGAACGCGGCTTGGTAGGAGGGCATGAAGTCCTTGTCCACGGTCGGCTCGCCGCCGGTGATCTGGAGCCACAGGACCCCGGCGTCGTGCATGACCCGCAGGCAGGCGAGCTTGTCGTCCAGCGGCATGCCGGAGTAGACCTTCAAACCCAGGTAGCAGTGCTTGCACTGGTAGTTGCAGCCCAGGTTGATTTCCCAACTCGCTCGCGAGTAGCCCCAGCGGGAGGGCTGGCGGACCAGCAGGTACTCGCCCGCCGGCTGTCCGGTGATGTTCATGTCCCACTGGCTGTGCACTGCCTCGGCGAACCAGGCGGGTGCGGGCTCGGCGGGGCCCAGACCACGCAGTTGCTCGTACCGGGGCTCCGGTAGGAGGAGGCCGCCTGGGCTGCCGGGCCGCAGCAGTAAGTGCTGTTCCAGGAACGGGCTGGCGATCAGTTCGTGCACGGATACCTCCCAGAGGTCTGCCCGCTGGCGATGAACGGGCGAAGCAGGTCATGGGGTTGTCCAGCGAGACTCGATAGGGGCGCTTCGGCCCGCCCTGCGGGTGTCCGGCCGATCGCAGGACGGGCCGAGGTTTTGGCGATCCGCCTGCGGTTCGACGTCGGGGGCCGACAGGGGCAGGACAGCGTGCCGGGGGGGAGCTCGCTCTGGCCGAGGTGGACCAGGGCGCCGAGCCCGGCGGCCATGCCCAGAACCAGGCCAGGGCCGCCCCCAGAAGGTCGGATAGGCGCCTCACGTCGCTCCTCGGGCCTTCTCACGTAGCTGGATAGCCCGCTCGACCTGCATTCCGAACACCAGCACCTGGCTGGGTTCCAGGAGAAGGTCGGTGCGCACGGTGGAGCCGTCGCGGAAGTGCACGCTGACGGGCAGGGCCACCTCGCCGGATGCGGCGTCGTAGCGCACATCGCGGCCGGCCGGGGTGACGTGCTGGACGAAACGTGAAGTGCTCGTCGCTGCCGTCGCGTCGGGCGCCTGAGCGTGCTCATTACGGGCACGGGGCGTCAGTTCGGTACGGTCCATTTACGGCCTCCTCTTCGAAGGGGGTGTGCCGAACCCGCTTTGGAAGCTGGGTGGGCGTGACGAAACCCGTTTCCGCGCTAACCACGCAGGTGGCCTCCAGCCGCTCCCGCAGCGGGAGTGCCGGCCGAACGCCCAGTGCCGACGACGGTCCGGCCACGCGCTTCAAAGTCGCGGATGGTTCGGAGTTGGACGGGGTCCCATGTCCTTCAAGAGGAGCCAACGGATGCGGCAGAGCACGGGACCCCTGGCGGCGGGGCCCACACATCAGGGGAGAAAGTGTCGGCCCCACACCTGTAGGAGCTACCAGCGGGGTTCGCAGGCCTGCTTGAGCAGGCGGCAGGCCCCGGCGAGCAGATGCAGACGTGCGGTCGGGTTCACCAACTGGTCGGTCTCGGCGTCGTGGTGGACGGAGCGGGCATGTCTGATCGTGTCGCCAAGCACGTCGCGGGCTCGCTGGTCGGCTGGTTTACGAGCGGTCATGTTCGCCAATCGCTGTTCAGCAGGCGCGATGAGTTGGCCGAGGTAGTCGGTCAGCTCACCGGTGATCTGGTGGGCGAGGCCGCTGGCGGGGTCGGCGATCGCGAGGGTCTCGGCCCGGTGGATCGCGCTGTCGACCATCGCCATGTCGACTGGGTCTGTGGCCTGCCTGGGGTGCTCAGCGCTCACGGTCATGTGCCCGCCTCGTCCGGATCGGTGGCCGCGCTCGGTAGGGGTTCGCGGCCTCGGGTTCAGTACAACGGGCGACAGCGGTGGGCCGTGAGGAAGAATCGGTGGGACGCTGCTCGCAGGCAACCGGAAAATTCGGCGCCCATCTCTTGGCAGGTCCTGTGATCACGCCGCTACCGTGAGCAGATGGAGGGCAACGAGATCCTCAAGGCACGTATGGCCGAAGCGGGGTACACGCAGGCTGAGTTGGCCGACGAGATCAACGCCGTGCTGCTTGCAGGCGGGCATCGGGGCACCGTCAGCGACCGCACTGTGCGCAACTGGCTGACTGGAACCTCCAGTTGGCCTCACCGAAGGCAGCGAGCCGCCCTAGAGACCGTGTTCCTCTGTCAGCCCGAGGAATTGGGGTTCAGCCCTCCGGCCAATGCGGGCAGCAACAGTGTGGAAGATGCAAACTCCGTACATCGCCGTACCTTCATCGCCGTCACGGCCAAAGCCGCCATCGCGGCCGGAACGCCGGCCGGCGTGCGCCCGGGCGTGGGCCTGTCCGACGTGCAGAAATTGCGCGGCAAGCTCGCGGACCTGTGGCGGGCGGACGACCAGTCCGGCGGCAGCACCACGCTGGAACACAGGGCCCTCAAGTTGGCCCAGCAGACGCTGCACATCCAGCGGCACGGTTCCGCGACTCAGTGCATCCGCAGCCGACTGTACGCTCTCGCGGCATCGTTCACCGCCATGGCAATGTGGGCGGCCGTCGACTCCCGACGCCTTGCGGATGCGCAACGCCACCTCGAGTCCGCAGTCACCCTGGCCGGCTTGTCCGGCGACGCTCAAGTCCAGCACCAGACCTGGCGGTACGCGGCGATGCTCGCCGAACAACGCGGCCGGTACATCGATGCGATCGCCGCCTCGGAGGCCGCCATGGCGACTGGCGTGCACCGCAGCGATCCGCTGTACGCGTCACTGTCTCATACGAGCCTGGCGCTTGGTTCTGCTCTGGCCGGCGACTCGGTGCGCGCGCTTCGCGCGTTGGACCGCGCAGCCTCTTCGTTCGACCGCGCCGACCTTGTGCTTCCGCGGCCTGCGTCGATGAGCTTCTACACCGAAGGAGAACTGCACGGGCTGACCGGAATCACCTGGTACCGGATCGGGCAGGCGGACCGAGCGGAGTTCCACGCTCACCGCTGCCTGTCCGCGCTCCGCCCCGGCCAGCACCGCAACCGTGTCTACTACACCGTGCAGCTCGCGCTTGCGCAGCTCGGCCAGGAAGATGTCGACCTCGCCTCCCACACCGCTGCTGATGTCTGGGAACTGGCTGACGCCAGCGGCGGCCGCGTCCCCTACCTGCTGAGGAAGTTCACCGCCGCCCTCAACATGCACGCTCCGGACGCGGCCGCGACCACCGACTGGAACGAGCGCATCCGCACCGCCTAACAACCATGGGAGACAGAGTGTCCGAAGCCGCCATCCAGTTCGCCCATTACGGCCACGACATGCTCGACACGATTCACGCCACGCTCGTCTCGGTGTACGCAGAGGTGTACGCCGATGACATCGCGAAAGACCCGTTCTTCTCCGTCGACCGCTTCGAAGACCGGCTCAAGGGCCAGGCCCGGCCCGGCTGGGAAGCGGTTGTGGCGTTCGACGGTGGCGAGGCAGCCGGGTACGCATACGGGGCGCCGCTTCCGGAGAACGCGGCCTGGTGGCGGGGCATGGTCAAGCCATTGCCGGAGAAGGAGATACGGGAGGACGGGCAGCGAACGCTGGCCCTCTTCGAGATCATGGTGCGCGACCCGTGGCGCGGCACCGGTCTCGCCCGCCGCCTCCACGAAGAGCTGCTGGCCGGGCGCAACGAGGAACGCGTGACACTCTTGGTCGAGCCCGACCACCCGAACGTCAAGGCACTGTACGAGGAATGGGGCTACCAGCACATCGGAGACCAGCAGCCATTCCCCGACGCCCCGCTCTACGCCACGATGGTGCGCCAGCTACGCAACCCCCTGGGCTGACGTTGGTCTCAGTGAAGGCACCCCGTGATCACCGACAGCTCGCCTCAGGGGCGGCGGCGTGGTGGCAGCCAAGTACCCCGTCTGCGTGGGCATTTCCAGGTGTACAGAGCCCCGGGCATGTCCGGCCCCGGCTGGACGGTATGGGCACACCGCGGACACGCCGCCCTCGTCGAGCCCGACCCCGCTCTGATCCGGATCCTGGCCCGCATCCTCATCGCCCGCGCACGGCACTCGGGCGACTGACCTCCCGCCCGCCTATATCTTGAGTCCGGACGAGCCTCGTCCCTGTGACCTTGGCGTTCGCGTTGACGACGTGGTCGTCGAGGCAGAGTTGGCCGTGTCGGCGAATGTGGGCCAGTCGGCTGATCGATACCGGGTCAGACGCATCGCCGCGGTTTCCGGCGGGCTGGCTCGTCTGCGTGGGTCGGGTGTTGGGGTTCACGAGGTTGCGGGTCCTGACGCTGAGGCCTGGCATCCCAGTGCAGCCAAAGGTCCTTATCCGCTTTTCCGAGCGCTTTTGAAAGCTAGTGCTCTGACCGCATAGGTTCGCCGGGTTGGTGGTCGTGGCGGTTGGATGGGCGGGGACGTCCGATCCGACCGCTGGAGGCGCGGCGGCCGAGCCCGTCCGTGTGCGCAGACTGACCGACCAGGAGGGGCAAAAGCTGCAGCGGATCGTGCGCCGGGGCAGCACCAACTCCGTGCGCTACCGGCGGGCAATGATTCTGCTGGCCTCGGCCGGCGGGAACCGGGTGCCGGTGATCGCCCAGCTGGTGCAGGCCGACAAGGACACCGTCCGGGACGTGATCCACAAGTTCAACGAGATCGGCCTGGCCTGCCTGGACCCTCGGTGGGGGGGAGGCCGTCCCCGCCAACTCAGTCCTGACGACGAGGACTTCGTCGTGGCGACGGCCACCACCCGCCCCACCAAGCTCGGCCAGCCCTTCGCCCGCTGGTCCCTGCGCAAACTCGTCGCCTACCTGCGGAAAGTCCACGGCCGAGTGATCCGCATCGGCCGCGAGGCGTTACGCGGCCTGCTCGCCCGCCGCGGCGTGACCTTCCAGCGCACCAAGACGTGGAAGCAATCCCCCGACCCGGACCGCGAGACGAAGCTGGACCGGATCGAGGAGGTCCTCGACCGCTTCCCGGACCGGGTGTTCGCGTTCGACGAGTTCGGCCCGCTCGGAATCCGGCCCACCGCAGGCTCGGGCTGGGCCGAACGGAAACATCCCGACCGGGTGCCGGCCACTTACCACCGCACGCACGGGGTGCGCTACTTCCACGGCTGCTACTCGATCGGCGACGACACCCTCTGGGGCATCAACCGCCGCAAGAATGGTGCCACGAACACGTTGGCCGCGCTGAAGTCGATCCGCGCCGCCCGCCCCGACGGCGCACCCATCTACGTGATCCTGGACAACCTGTCCGCCCACAAGGGCACCGACATCCGCCACTGGGCGGAGAAGCACAAGGTCGAGTTGTGCTTCACCCCGACCTACGCCTCGTGGACGAACCCGATCGAAGCACGCTTCGGACCGCTGTGGCAGTTCACCGACGTCCTGGCCGCCGAACGCAAAGAACGCGCCCGCATCCGAAGCGAGAAAGGCATCCGCTGGGGAGGACGCCCCTTCAAAGCCGCAGCCTGAACAGCGTCGGCCAACCCTCCGCGACCATAACCGCCAACGGGATGCCGCCCCCTTGTCGCGCCGCTCCTGAGGGGCGACAAGCCATTTTCAGGAGGCGGACGGCCCCAACGCGACATCCGGGCGCGGGGCGCCGGGCCGGGGTTCCTTGAGCTCGATGAACACGGCATGGGTGGCTGTCTGGCCGACATTACGGCCCTGGTGCTCCTGCGCGTCCAGCCAGCGGACCTGTCCCGCATCCAGGTTGACAGGGGCCTCTCGGCCTCCGGCCGAGATCACCCGCTGGAACGAGGACAGAGTCACCATGACGCTATCCGGATGAGCGTGTAGGTGCGTCGCATCGCCCGGCGTATCGCGGTACTCCAGCACCCTCACACGCTCGTTCTCCCACACGACCCGGTACAACTGCGGGTCGGTGGCCACAGGGTCATTCATGGGATTAAGGTACCATGACGGCATGGCAGTACCATATGAGTCGACGGGACGGATCCGGCAGAAGCAGCGCACTCGCGATGCCCTCGTCGAGGCCGCCCGGTCCCTGCTGGACAGCGGACACACCCCGACCGTGGAACAGTCGGCTGACGCCGCCGGCATCTCCCGCACCACGGCCTACCGCTACTTCCCGAACCAGCGACAACTGCTCCTGGCCGCGATGCCGACCATTGACCGGCCCAGCCTGCTCGACCAGGGCGCACCCGCCGACGTCCACGCCCGCCTCGACCTGGTCATCGCCGAGCAGACGGAGATCTTGCGCAAGTGGGAGCCGCAACTGCGAGCCGCGCTGCGTCTGTCCCTCGACCAGGAGCCACAAACGCCGCGCGGCGCCCGCCCAGTGCTGCGGCAAGGCAGGGCCATCGCATGGTTCGAGGACGCCCTGGCACCGCTGGCGGAGTCGCACCCGCACATCGACCGCAGACGACTGGCTGTTGCCATTCGCGCCGGCTGTGGAATCGAGGCGTGGGTCTGGATGGTCGACATCGCCGCTGTGTCCCGGACGGAGGCCGCAACCCTCATGCGCGAGTCAGCACAAGCGCTGCTGGCCACAGCCCTGGCACAACACGGCGAACCTTCCCGGTCAGAGCACTAGACGTCGCCACTGACAACACCGGCGGCGCGCAGACGGCCGGCACCGATGCCGACTGACCGCAGCCAACACCGAGTTCGACGACCATGCCCGCAGCCTCAAGAACGCCACCGACCAGCTGACCACTGCCGAGCAGGCCTCCCCCAGCGAACATCGTCAGACGCCCTCGCGTCATCAGCCGAGATTGAGATCGCCGAGGAGCCGATCCGTGAACTGCATCGACGTCGCGAACTCGCCCGTCGGCAACACGCTTACGAGTCGAGCGGCTGGCGCAGGTCCAGGAAACAGCGCAGCCGTACGCCGGGTTCGCCCGCGTCCCGCATCGCGTGTAGTGCGGGCGCCGTCGTCCATCGGTCGGCGAGCAGCTGCTGAAAGGCGAACGCGGTCGCGTCGTCGGCGGTCGCGATGTCAACAACGACCAGTCCCGGCCAGCTGACGTACGTCTCGTTGATCGGATCCATGTACAGCACTACGCCCGGCATCCGAAGAGGGTTCCGCCTCTGTTGTGTCTTCACCCGACCGAGTTGCCCCGGGGGTGGCCGTACGGACGGCAGGGGAACTGGACAAAGGCGTTCGTCTGAGCTTGGACACAGGTCGCGCCATCGCGTGCACCAAGAGCGCATCCGGTCGCGTCGTCATTGGCCGTGATGTCACAACTACCAGGCTCGGTTCGCTGCCAGGTGTCTCATTGATCGGGTCCAAGATCTGTGCCAGAGCCCACTGGACAACGTCACAACCACCCTGTAACCGCCCCTTCTGCATCCCGCCTCATCCGGTCGGCGTCCCCCGCGCCGGAGGAGTCGTACCAGGTTCGACCAGCCCGCTCTGGTAGGCGACGGCAACCAGTTGGGCCCGGTCCCTTGCACCCAGCTTCATGAGAATGCGACTCACGTGGGTCTTGACGGTGGCGTCACCGATGATCAGATGGTCGGCGATCTCCGGATTGGCGAAACCGTGGGCGATGAGGACGAGCACCTGACGTTCCCGATCGGTGAGTTCCTCAAGACGTTCCGGGACGGGCAAACGGCCCTCGGGGCGGGCGGCGAACTCACGCAGCAGGCTGGACGTCACCACCGGGTCCAGCCAGGCGTCCCCGCGCGCCAACGTGTGGACGGCGCGTACGAGTTCGGCCGGCGCCGCGTCCTTGAGCATGAAGCCTGACGCACCGGCGCGCAGTGCCGAGTAGACGGCCTCGTCAAGGTTGTACGTAGTCAGGATGAGCACCTTGACAGGCTGGTCCGGATCGGTGGAGAAGCTGTCCGCGGTGATGCGCCGGGTGGCCTCCACGCCGTCGGTTCCCGGCATGCGTACGTCCATGATCACGACGTCGGGCAGGAGCTGCCGCGCGGTGGCCACGGCGGCGGCGCCGTCCCCCACTTCTGCGACCACGTCGATGTCAGGTTCCGCATCCAGCAGCATGGCGATGCCGCCACGGACGAGCAGTTGGTCATCGGCCAGAAGCACACGGACAGGAACGGGTACGTCGGGATCTGGACCCGAGAGAGGGGGGCGGCTGTGAGGCACGGCGACTCCATGGGGCGCGGGTGGCATGGGGACGAGGTGCGCGGACCCGGTCAGGATGCTCCCGGGCCACGGGCAAGACAAGGGCGCGGTCGGGACGATCCCCCTGTGCACCGTCCCGACCGGCTCCCACAGCTCAGACCGGGGTGGGTACGAAGACGCCCGGCGCGAACCAGCTCATGCTGATGTAGATGCCCTGACCTCGGTCAAGGAGGCGCAGCGCCTCGTGCGTGCCGGCGACGAACAAGCCGATCAGCCGAATCCACGGCTGTGCCGGACTGGGAATGGTGCCGCCGACGGCGACCACCAGTTCGTTGACCGTGTCCGCCGCGTCGAGGATCTGGCGCAGTGTGTCGCGGTCGATCTGCACGTGGAAGCCCCACCAGAACGTCCGCACCGTCACGCCTGGCGCACCGGCGTCAGCCAGCGCCGTGTCGAGGCTGTTCGTCACCGTGAGGAGGGGTGTCGGGGTGGTGAGGAGAGGACCGTCGCCCGCGCCGCCGTTCAGCGGGACCCGCTTGGCGAGTTCGAGGGCTACCACGGGCCAGTTGTCGTTCTCCGTTGCAGTGGTCATGCCTATGTTCTCCTTTCTGCCTGGTCCGGGTGTTCCGGCGGTCAGGCCACCACTTCGTAGACGAGTGTGTAGCTGGCCCCGTCGGCGTTGAACTCCGCCGACTTCTGCCCAGCGCCGGCCTGGGAGGCGTTGACGTAGTGCACGCCCAGCAGGTCGTCGGGGTCCAGCCACCAGCCGAGGTCCTTGTCCCACACCTCGATGCGCATCCGCGAGTCGGTGCCGAAGGGCGCGTCGAGGTTGATGTCCCAGGTCTGTCCGTTGTTCATGGGGCGGTAGGCCTCGCCGTAGCGGGTGCCGAAGACCTTGACGAGCACCTCGTCGTCCCCGGTCCAGTCCTCGGTGGTGTTGCAGGTGAGAGTCTGCAGTCGTGCGATGGGCATCGCGTGGTCCTTTCCGGTACGGGCCGGCCCTGTGCTCCGACTACGGGCCGGCGAGTCCTGGTGAGGGCACCAGAGTCGCCGTACGGACCCGTCCCAGGCGTCAGCTTCCCCTCCTATTTGCGGACTCCGCTCCCGGGGGGATGTGTGGCCGTCGTCTCCGTCCAGCACCGGACGCCGGGCGCCGACCTACCGGCCCACAAGAGTCAGACCTGTGCTGCTTCGGATGGAGGAACCGTGGCGGTCGGCAAGCTCGCGGTGAGGCGGTAGCCGCCTCCGGGAAGCCGGCTCACGGCAAGATCTCCGCCAATCACCGTGACCCGCTCCCGCAGACCGATGAGGCCTAGCCCGCTCGACATGCGCTTCGTGGGGTCTACAGGGACACCCGCACCGTCGTCGGTCACCTGAATTTCGAGAGTGGCTCCGGCCCAGTGCAGCCGTACATGTGCCGTCGATCCGGGACCGCCGTGGCGAGCCACGTTCGTCAACGCTTCCTGGACGACGCGGTAGGCGGTGATGTCCACGCTCTGGTCGAGGCGCGCCGACAGGCCCGACGACTCGACAGTCGCGGTCACTCCGACAGCCTCCACCTGAGCTACGAGGCCCGGCAGCATGGCCAGCCCGGGCGGCCGGTCGATGCCGGCGCCGACCGCGCCGCCCTCACTGTTTGGCCCGCCCTGACCGTCCTGTACCGGACGCAGGACAGTCAGCAACCGGCGCAGCTCGGCCATCGCCTGGACGCCGACGTCCTCCACGGCCTGCAGGGCCACCGTCGCCTTGGCCGGGTCGGTCGCCATGGTCCGGCGGGCGCCCGCAGCTTGTAGCACCATCACCGTCACGGAGTGCGCGACGATGTCGTGGAGTTCACGGGCGATGCGCCGGCGTTCGGCGGCAATCGCCTCGGTACGGGAGGCCACCAGTCGCCGTTCCCTGGCCCGGGAACCCGCCACCCAACGGCCCACCAGCACCGACGCCGTATCGCAGGCGATCAGCACAGCACTGATGAGGATGCCGTCGAGGGGCCGCTCTTCCGGGCTGAGCGGATACACCTCATACGCCACGGCAACACCGTGCACAGCCAGTGTCGCGGCCAGGCAGCCTACGGCGGCCGATACCGTACGGCGGCTGCTCACGGTGTACAGAGCGGCCATCGGCGAGAGCAGCGGCCTGGTCCCGAGCAGACAGGTGAGCAGCAGATCATGCAAGGCCAGTACGCCGAAGGCCGCCACCGGTGCGCGCAGCCGCCACACGAGGACAGACACTGCCGGTGCACTGGCCAGCACGATGACCACCGGGTTGACTGGCTGTGTCACCCACGACGTGTACTTGGAGTCCTCGGTAATACGGGAGAAGAGTGCGACGTCGGCCGCGACCAGCACTACGGCGAGGAGACCACTCCGTATCGGCGCCCGGCCCGGCCGGGTGCCCGTCATTGCCGACGTCGTCAGTCCCAGTGCAACCAGGTGCAGATTCCCTCGGCCACCACGGGCGGGGGCCCGGCATGCAGCTCGATCGGCGCCTCGACCAGGCCGTCGAGCACTGTCTTCTCATCGAGGGCAGTCGTCGGGGGAGACAGGGGGCCAATCAGAGCCGCATAGGGTTGAGAAAGAACCTTCGCCAGGGTGTCGAGGAGGTCTCGGGAGTCCTCCACCATGCCGACGGCCTGTCGCTTGGAACCGCGCGGGGCTTGGGGCCCCGTCAGTCCGATCGCGTCAACGAGTTTCACCACGGCGACTGACTTGCTCGGGTCGCCGCCCTCGACGCGGTAGACGTGCGCGGAAGCGGGCAGCAGCACTTGACCCGCTTGTCCCCCAGCCGATGCCCGCATCAGGCCGAAAGGACCGTCGCCCAGCTCGGGCGGCCAGCCACCGACCACCGGCCAGCACCGGTTCGTCGTTGTCCGGGCGGATCAACATGCCCACCGCGCCCGGAACGACCCCACTGGCGGTGCACAGCCTCAGCAACGTTCCCGTGTCGACGTCTGCACCGGTCATATCGCTGGCCTCCACAAGGCTTTTGTCGCAGTGTCATCCAGAATTTCTTGGGGAGTATCGAGCAGGCGAAGGTGCTTGTCGAGGCTGGAAGAACCCTGTCCGGATACGCGCCTACACAAGAGTCTGGTGGGCATGATGGCGATTCCTGGAAACGACCAGGGCTCCTCCTCGCCTTACTTGATCAAGTCCTCAGGCGAGTGGGGAAATTCGGTGAGTGGCAGGCCGTCGATGAGCAGCCGGGACTGCTCAACTCATTCAGTGTCCGGGCCCAGGCGGCCCTGGTGCTGGCTGTTCGGCGGCCACTCGACAGGGCCCCGCACGGACGCCATGCACCACTGATCTTGCTCGCGCACTGAGCCGCAGGTTGGCCCGCCGCTCGGGGGAAGCGGCGGGCCAGGAACTCTACGGTGCCGCAGCACGGCGCGAGCCGTAAGGCAGTCCGCCAACGCTCCAGGCCAAGAAGCGAGCACGACGATGCCCGGCAGTCGCCGTCGCAAGAGCAGGGCCTTGGCCACGATCCGCACCGTACTTGTGGCGTCGCCGCGCACATGTCCCGATCTGCGCGGATAATAGAACTTGTCTCCCCAGGGGGCAGGGGGCAAGGAGTCGAAATGACGACCTCCTACAGGGGTCGCTGTGCTGTCGGCGTCACCGCCGCTCTGGTGCTCGCCCTCGCCGCCGCTCCGACCACCGCAGAGGCCGTTTCGGCAGACTCGCAACCCAGCCGAGGGCCAAGGAGCGACATTGGCATTGCCGCCTGCCCGGCGGCCATCACCCCGGTCACGATCGCGGCAGGATATGACGGCCTGTACACCCACTACGCCAACACGTTGACCGGGTGCTCAGTGGTCACGAACGCCAGCAGCCTGCCCCTCCAGCTCTGGAGCAACTACGGCAGCCCAATCGGCGCGCCTGTGCATTCTGCAACCCCGGCGGGGTGGACAGCCGACACCACCACTCAGCAGATCAAACTCGGGATCCCACCGGGCAGAGTGGTGCTCCTGCCCGGCGAGTACGCCGTGCTCTACCGGCCGGCCCCCGAGTACACCATCGACGTAGTCCCCTTCCCAGTTGCCCAGGACGCCGAGTTCGCGGCACAGTACGCCGGCCTGGCCCAGGCCGCGCACGACGGAGGCCGGCTCATCCCGCTGAACAACAGACTGGGGACCGCCATCAACAAATGCGCGGAAGGGGCCAGCGGCACCTGGAACCAGCTGGGGCAGGCAACGGGAGTCGAGTCGCTCGCAGACATCTTCGACCAGGCGAGGAAACTCGGCTCATGCAAGACCGCCTACAACATCATCAACCCCAGTTCCACAAACCCCGACAAACCACCAGTATGGGAGAAGTGGCGCCAAAAGGTCACCGGCTTCAATGCCAACTGGAACACGCAGCTGAAAGACGACATCGCCGCACGCATCGCCAAGATCCTGGGAACGGTCCGATAACACCGGCTCGCCGAAGCGCTCAACGTGGTCGAGGCCATGGAGTACAAGCGCGTCGGGGACATCGTCACCCTCAAGGAGATCCTTGAGGACGGCGAGCGGGCCCTGGTGCTGGGGCACACGGACGAGGAACGAGTGGTGCGGCTCG
>NZ_JBMNDS010000108.1:0-29914 GCF_052543295.1 Streptomyces sp. SAS_270 | reverse complement strand
TCGGGTGCCGGGCAGTACGCCCACGCGGCGACGGGCAAGACGTACCGGCACGGACCCGACCCACAACGAACCGCACCCCACGACAGGCGCCCACGCCAGAATCACGTAGGGATGACCGCCGACACCCGAAACCCCCCCGCCTCCGTCCCCCCCGACACAAACACCCCACCCAACGCCGCAACCCGCTCCTTCATCCCCAGCAACCCGTTCCCGCCGCTCGGCAACCCCACCGAGGACACCCCCGGCTCCGGCGGGCACTCGTTCTCGACCTGCATGGCGATCTCGGAGGCCCGGTGGGCGAGCCGTACGTACGTCTTCGCGCCGGCCGCATGCTTGTGGACGTTGGTCAACGCCTCCTGAACGACCCGGTACGCGGTCTGCTCCACCTCGGGCGCATACCCCCGCACATCACCCTCCACCGACAGGTCGACCACCATCCCCGCGGCCGCCGACTGCCCGATCAACTCCTCCAGCTCCGCAAGGCACGGCCCGTCCACGGAGTCGTCCACCAGCCGCGACGCCGCCGCCGCGGCCGCAGCCGCCACACCCACGGCAGCCAACGGCACCGCCTGGACCCGTACGTCCAACCCCTCCCCCGTACGCAGCACCCCGAGCATCTCCCGCAGCTCGGTCAGCGCCTGCCGCCCCATGTCCCCGACCAGCGCCGCGTTCCGCACGGCCTTCTCGGGGTCCTTGCGCGCCACCGCCTGCAGGGCGGCCGCGTGCACCACCATCAAGCTCACCCGGTGCGCGACCACATCGTGCATCTCACGCGCGATCCGCGTCCGCTCCTCGTTGCGCGCCCACTCGGCCCGCTCCTCGGCCCGTTCGGCGAGCAACTGCAACTCCCGCTCCAAGGAGTCCGCCCGCTCCCGCAGGCTCTCCATCAGCCGCCGCCGGGCCCCCACATACAGGCCGAGCAGCACGGGAGGCGCCGTCATCCCCAACGCGGTCGAGATAGAGACAAAGGGGACGAACCACTCCCCCATCGCCACATCGCCGCGCACCACCCCCTGCTGCGCCCGCACGAACGTCACGATCAGCATCCCGGCGAACGACATTCCGGCGAGGGCGCCGATGATCCGGCGCGGCATCTCGGACGCGGCCAGCGTGTACAGCCCCACGAGGCCCATCACGAAGCCCATCTGGGCGGGCGTGATGGCGATGGAGACGAGCACGACGGCGATGGGCCACTTCCGCCGCAGCACGAGCACGGACCCGGCGACGAGCCCGAACACCATGCCCACCGGAACCGGCAGCCCCGCATCACGCGCGAACTGCCATCCCTCCACGGTGCACTCCACCGCGGACACCACGGCGAGCCCCACATCCAGTACGGCGCCGCGCCACCGCTCCCACCACCATGGGCCGCCCCCGGCCCCGGTGTGCTCTTCCCCCGTCGTGGTCATATCTCCACCCTACGGGCGGGGGCCACCCCTTTTCCGGTGAGTTTCGGCTACTGGCCTACACCACACCCCGCAATCGAACAGAAGCGAAACCACCCGGTATCCCTCGAACTGCTGAACCGCTCACCGTTCGACCCCGGAAGCCCGGATTCCGCTCGGACGGTATGCCCATGGCACACACACATGACAAATACGCCGACTTCGAGAACCTACGAGAACAGGCGATCACCCTCCGCCGAACAGGGCTCAGCCGCCGCCAGATCCGCGACCGGCTCCACGTAGACAACAACGACATCCTCAACCGCCTCCTGGAGGGCGAGCCGCCCCCGGAGTGGACCAAGCGCCCGAACGCGAAGGACGACCTCCGCGACAAGGCCCGCGAGCTACGACTCCAGGGCTGGACCTACGACCGGATCCAGGTCGAGCTGGGCTGCTCGAAGAGCTCGATCTCGCTGTGGGTACGGGATCTGCCGAAGCCGGAGCGCCGGGCGCCCTCCGAGCAGGCGAAGCTGGCAGCTGGGAAGAGGTGGGAGCATGAGCTGGCGGTGCGGGACGAGGAACGGCAGCGGACCAAGGCGGCGGCAACCGCGGAAATCGGCGACCTGTCCGATCGGGAACTGTTCCTACTGGGCGTCGGCCTGTACTGGGCCGAGGGCACCAAGGACAAGCCGTACGACCGAAGGGAGAACGTCACCTTCGTCAACAGCGACCCGAGGATGATCGAGGTCTTCCTCCGATGGCTGGACCTGCTCGGAGTTGAGTGCGATCGCCTGCGCTACTGCGTCATGATCCACGAAACAGCCGACGTGACAGGTGCCGAACAGTACTGGGCAGACCTCACCGGAGCCGACCGCTCCGCGTTCAACAAGACGACTATCAAGAAGCACAACCCCAAGACGATCCGCAAGAACGTGGGCGAGTCCTATCGAGGTTGCCTGACGATCAAAGTTCGTCAGAGCGCGGAGTTGTACCGTCGCATCGAAGGCGCTTGGTACGGCATAGTGTTGTCCGCGCGAGGCGCCGATCAGCCGAATCGGACATAGCGCGCGAACCATCCCGGGTCGTCTAATGGCAGGACAAATGGTTTTGGTCCATTGAATGAGGGTTCGATTCCTTCCCCGGGAGCTTTCCGCTAGCGGGGCCTGACAGCACTGTCAGGGCCCGCTCTCATGTTCCCCCCGAAACGCCCCGGTATCCTGCGGATGTCCACACCCCGAAGGCACCCCAGCCATCCGAAGCCGAAGGGCATACCCGTGAGCGCCAACCGCCCGTCAGCCGTCGTCGTACTCGCAGCGGGTGAGGGCACCCGTATGAAGTCGGCCACACCCAAGGTCCTGCACGAACTGTGCGGACGTTCCCTGGTGGGCCATGTACTCGCGGCCGCACGCGAGTTGGAGCCGCAGCACCTGGTCGTCGTCGTGGGCCACGCACGCGAGAAGGTCGCCGCGCACCTCACCGGCATCGACCCGGCCGTACGGACGGCCGTGCAGGCCGAGCAGAACGGCACGGGGCACGCCGTGCGGATGGGCCTGGAGGAGCTCGGCGGCGTCGTCGACGGAACCGTGGTCGTCGTCTGCGGCGACACCCCGCTGCTGAGTGGCGAGACGCTGCGCGACCTCGCCGCGACCCACACCACCGACGGCAATGCCGTGACCGTACTGACCGCCGAGGTGCCGGACGCGACCGGCTACGGCCGGATCGTGCGCGACGGGGTCTCAGGCGCCGTGACGGCGATCGTCGAGCACAAGGACGCCTCCGAGTCGCAGCGTGCGATCCGCGAGATCAACTCGGGTGTCTTCGCCTTCGACGGGCAGCTCCTCGCGGACGCGCTGGGCAAGGTGCGCACGGACAACAGTCAGGGCGAGGAGTACCTCACCGACGTCCTCGGGATCCTGCGCGAGGCGGGGCACCGCGTCGGCGCGTCCGTCGCCGGGGACCACCGCGAGATCGCCGGGATCAACAACCGCGTACAACTGGCGGAAGCCCGCCGCACCCTCAACGACCGGCTCCTGAACCGGGCCATGCTCGCGGGCGTGACGGTCATCGACCCGGCGACCACCTGGATCGACGTGAGCGTCACCTTCGAGCAGGACGCGATCGTGCACCCGGGCACCCAGCTCCAGGGCGCCACGCATCTCGGGGAGGGCGCCGAGGTCGGTCCCAACTCCCGGCTGAAGGACACCAGGGTCGGATCCGGCGCCCGGGTCGACAACACCGTCGCCGACGGCGCCGAGGTCGGCCCGCAGGCGACCGTCGGCCCGTTCGCCTATCTGCGCCCCGGCACCCGGCTCGGACTCAGGTCCAAGGTGGGTACGTACGTGGAGACGAAGAACGCGACGATCGGTGAGGGCACGAAGGTGCCGCACCTGTCGTACGTCGGGGACGCGACGATCGGTGAGTACTCGAACATCGGCGCCGCGAGCGTGTTCGTGAACTACGACGGACAGGACAAGCACCACACGACGGTGGGCTCCCACTGCCGTACCGGTTCGGACAACATGTTTGTGGCGCCTGTCACGGTCGGGGACGGCGCGTACACCGCGGCGGGCTCGGTCATCACCAAGGATGTGCCGCCCGGCTCGCTGGCCGTCGCCCGGGGCCAGCAGCGGAATATCGAGGGTTGGGTGGCCCGTAAGCGTCCGGGGAGCGCGGCGGCGAAGGCGGCCGAGGCGGCTTCCCGGGAGTCGGGCAGCGAAGACTGACCGGAAACACGTGCGTCCGACAGGACGTACCGTGATAACTGCACACCCGCACCCCAGCTGAGAAGACCTCTCGCGCCGAGTCCGCACCCGGCCGGGAACCGGTCGCCCGTGCGACCGGCACGTCTTCTCACACCCAGCTGAGACACCTCTGAGGAGACAGTGCTGTGACCGGGATCAAGACGACCGGCGAGAAGAAGATGATGTTCTTCTCCGGCCGCGCCCACCCCGAGCTTGCCGAGGAGGTCGCCCACAGGCTGGGTGTCGGGGTCGTCCCGACGAAGGCCTTCGACTTCGCCAACGGCGAGATCTACATCCGCTACCAGGAGTCCGCGCGCGGCGCCGACTGCTTCCTGATGCAGAGCCACACGGCCCCCATCAACAAGTGGATCATGGAGCAGCTGATCATGATCGACGCGTTGAAGCGCGCGTCGGCCCGCTCCATCACGGTCATCGTGCCGTTCTACGGTTACGCGCGTCAGGACAAGAAGCACCGTGGACGTGAACCGATCTCGGCGCGTCTGATCGCGGACCTGATGAAGACGGCGGGTGCGGACCGCATCCTCACCGTCGACCTGCACACGGACCAGATCCAGGGCTTCTTCGACGGCCCGGTGGACCACCTGTTCGCGCTGCCGATCCTCGCGGACTACGTGGGCGCGAAGGTCGACCGCGACAAGCTGACCGTTGTCTCGCCGGACGCCGGCCGCGTGCGCGTCGCCGACCGCTGGTGCGACCGCCTGGACGCTCCCCTCGCGATCGTGCACAAGCGTCGTGACAAGGACGTCGCCAACCAGGTCACCGTGCACGAGGTCGTCGGTGATGTGAAGGGCCGCGTCTGTGTCCTGGTCGACGACATGATCGACACCGGTGGCACGATCGTCGCCGCGGCGGACGCGCTGTTCGCGCACGGTGCCGAGGACGTCATCGTGACGGCCACGCACGGTGTGCTCTCCGGCCCGGCGGCCGACCGTCTGAAGAACTCCAAGGTCAGCGAGTTCGTCTTCACCGACACCCTGCCCACGCCGGGTGAGCTGGAGCTCGACAAGATCACGGTCCTGTCGATCGCCCCGACCATCGCCAACGCGGTGCGTGAGGTCTTCGAGGACGGCTCGGTGACGAGTCTCTTCGAGGAGCAGTAGACGGTCCTCGCGTAGATCGATTTCTGGTACGGCCTTCCCGCCCCGTAAGCTGTCACAGTTGCTCGGCGAGGGAGGCCGTACCGCTTTCACAGGCGTGTACGGCGGTCCGTTATCGACGCGCTCTTCGTAGCAGGCCGATGTTCGGCCGGGTGACCACCTTCCCCGGCCTTTGGGCCCCGTAGTACGAGGAGTGAACATGTCCGAGGTCAAGCTCGCCGCCGAGACCCGCACCGAGTTCGGCAAGGGTGCCGCCCGCCGTATCCGTCGTGAGAGCAAGGTTCCCGCGGTCGTCTACGGTCACGGCACCGAGCCGGTCCACATCACGCTTCCGGGCCACGAGCTGCAGCTCGCCCTGCGCACCCCGAACGTCCTGCTCTCCCTGGACATCGAGGGCAAGTCCGAGCTCGCGATCCCGAAGGCTGTCCAGCGTGACGCCATCAAGGGCTTCCTTGAGCACGTCGACCTGATCCTCGTGAAGCGTGGCGAGAAGGTCAACGTCGAGGTCTACGTGCACACCGAGGGTGAGCTCGCTCCGGGTGCCTACCTGCTCGAGCACGTGCTGAGCACGCTGAACGTCGAGGCCGAGGCCACGCACATCCCGGAGTCGGTCACGGTCTCCATCGCGGGCCTGGAGGCCGGCGCGGCGATCCTCGCCAAGGACATCCCGCTTCCCGAGGGCACCACGCTGGCGACCGACGAGGACGCGGTTGTCCTTCAGGTCCTGGCCGCCCAGGCGGAGGAGGCGCCCGCGGACGCCGAGTCCGAGGGTGCCGAGGCCTGATCCGGCCCGTAATCTCTGCTGTCGGCCGCCGCTCCCATCCGGGGCGGCGGCCGACGCGTATCAAGGACATATGGGAGACACGGACGTGACGAGCGACGCAGGTGCGCCCTGGCTGATCGTGGGGCTGGGCAACCCGGGGCCCGAGTACGCGATGAACCGGCACAACGTGGGGTTCATGGTGGCCGACCTCCTCGCGGAGCGGATCGGCGGGAAGTTCAAGCGGGCCGGCAAGGCGCAGGCGCAGGTGATCGAGGGCCGGATCGGTCCGCCGGGTCCGGCGAACCGTCGGGTGATCCTGGCGAAGCCGATGTCGTTCATGAATCTGTCCGGTGGCCCGGTGAATGCGCTGCGGGAGTTCTACAAGGTGCCGGTCGACCGGATTGTGGCGGTCCACGACGAGTTGGACATCGACTACGGCGTGCTGCGTCTGAAGTTGGGCGGCGGGGACAACGGCCACAACGGGCTGAAGTCGATGACGAAGGCGATGGGTGCGGAGTACCACCGGGTGCGGTTCGGCATCGGTCGGCCCCCGGGGCGTATGCAGGTCGCGGACTTCGTGCTGAAGGACTTCTCGTCGGCGGAGCGCAAGGAGCTGGACTACTTCGTGGACCGGGCGACGGATGCGGTGGAGTGTCTGGTGATCGACGGGCTGGAGCGGGCGCAAAGCACGTACAACTCCTGACTTGTCACCCGCCGAGGTTGACTGGCCGTCCGGGCATGGCCAATGATCCCCGCCATGCCCGCCTCAGCCACCTCCTCCCGTCAGGCCTCGGTTCTCGCGCTGCGGTTCGGGCGGCTCGCGGCGATGGGCACGGTTGCCGCGCTGATCCTGATCGCCGGTGTGTGGGCGTCCTGGGGGAGCGCGCAGTACGTGATGCTCACCAAGGGGCGGGAGCGCGGCACGATCGCGGTGACGCGGTGCGGTGACGACATCTGCAGCGGTCCGTACACGCCGGTCTCGGCGGGGTCGAAGGCGCGCGGGCGGGTGGTCATCGACAACACGGTGGCTGTGCGCAAGGGCCGGACGTACACAGTTGTCGTGGAGCCGGGCGGCGGTGAGGTCGTGCGGTCCGGACCGGCCGGGATCCTGTACTCCTGGGTTCCGTTCGGCGGTGCGCTGTTGCTGGCCTCGGTCGTGGTGGCCGGCGGGCTGGGGCGGACGCGGCTCGGCTGGGTGCTGGCGGGCTCGGGGGTCGTGCTGTTGACGGCGGCGTTCGCGGTGGTCTGAGTCTCCTGGACATGAGCGGGACATGAGGGTGCCCCCGAGCGTCGTACGAGCTCGGGGGCACCCTCTTGTGTGCGGGCCGGCGGTCAGCCGGTGTTGCGCAGGCCTGCCGCCACGCCGTTGACCGTCAGGAGCAGGGCTCGTGAGAGCAGCGGGTCGGGTTCGGCGCCGGCGGCGGCTTCGTCGCGCTGGCGCTTGAGGAGGGCGACCTGGAGGTAGGAGATCGGGTCGAGGTAGGCGTCGCGGATGGCGAACGTCTGCTGGAGGACGGGGTTGGTGTCCAGGAGCTGTCGGCCGCCGGTGATGCGGAGCACCTCGGCGACGGTCAGCTCGTGCTCGGCCTCGATGGTGGCGAACACGTGCTTCAGCTCGTCCGGGACCAGCGTGTCGACGTAGTGCCGGGCGATCCGCAGGTCCGTCTTCGCGAGCGTCATCTCCACGTTGGAGAGGAAGTTGCGGAAGAAGTGCCACTGCCCGTGCATCTCGTCGAGGACGGTGTCGAGACCGGCCTCGCGCAGCGCCTTGAGGCCGGATCCGACGCCGTACCAGCCGGGCACGATCTGCCGCGACTGGGTCCAGCCGAACACCCACGGGATGGCGCGGAGGCCGTCGAGCGAGACGCCCGAGCCGGGGCGGCGCGAGGGGCGCGAGCCCAGGTGCAGGTCGGCGAGCTGGTCCACCGGTGTCGAGGCGAGGAAGTACGTCGGCAGGTCCGGGTCCTCCACCAGCTTGCGGTACGCGGCGTGCGCGGCGTCGGAGACGACGTCCATCGCCGCGTCCCAGCGGGCCAGCGCCTCGTCGGACTGGCGGGGGGAGGTGTGCAGGGCGGATGCCTGGAGGGTGGCCGCGACGGTCAGCTCCAGGTTCTCCCGGGCCAGGGAGGGCACCAGGTACTTGTCGGAGATGACCTCGCCCTGCTCGGTCACCTTGATCTCGCCTTCCAGCGTGCCCCACGGCTGCGCGAGGATCGCGTCGTGCGAGGGGCCGCCGCCGCGGCCGACGGTGCCGCCGCGGCCGTGGAAGAGCCGCAGGCGTACGCCGTAGCGGTGCGCGACGTCGCGCAGGCGCCGCTGGGCGCGGTGGATCTCCCACTGGCTGGTGGTGATGCCGCCGAACTTGGAGGAGTCCGAGTAGCCGAGCATGACTTCCTGGACGTCGCCGCGCAGGGCGACCAGCCGTCGGTAGGACGGGTCGGAGAGCATGTCCTCCAGGATGGTGTCGGCGGCCTTCAGCTCGTCCGTGGTCTCCAGGAGCGGCACGATGCCGATCTTCGCCCAGCCGGCGTGGAGGTCGAGGAGGCCGGCCTCGCGAGCGAGGACGGCGGCGGCGAACACGTCGTCGGCGCCCTGGCACATCGAGATGATGTACGACTCGATGACCTCGGGCCCGAAGACGGCCAGGGCCTTGTTGACCGTCTCGAAGACGCCGAGGGTCTTCTCGCCGGACGCGTCGAGCGGCGCCGGGGTGGGGGCGAGTGGCCTGCGGGAGCGCAGTTCCTTGGCGAGGAGCTTGCCGCGGTAGTCGCGGGGCATGTCGGCGTAGCGCCAGGACTCCTCGCCGAGCCGGTCGAAGAGCTGGCCGAGGGCGTGGTGGTGGGCGTCGGCGTGCTCGCGTACGTCCATGGTGGCGAGCTGGAGGCCGAAGGCGGCCAGCGTGCGGATGGTGCGGTTCATCCGGCCGTCGGCGAAGAGCGCGCCGCGGTGTGCGCGCAGCGAGGTCTGGATGAGGACGAGGTCGTCGAGGAGTTCGCCGGTGCCGAGGTAGTCGCGGCCGTCCTCGTGCGGGATGCCCTTGGCCAGGCGCTGCTTGGTGTTCTCCAGCTTCTGCCGGATGCAGGTGGCCTTGAGGCGGTAGGGCTCCTCGGAGTTGAGGCGCTTGTAGCGGGGGCTGATCTCGGGCAGTCGCTCCAGGTCCGTCCGGAGGGAGGCGAGCAGTTCCTCGGTGGCTCCGGTGTAGCGGATGGAGTTGGAGAGGAAGCCGCGCAGTTCGTCGATCAGTTCGAGCGCGTCGTTGATGCCGTGCTCGTGCTGGAGGATCAGGACGTCCCAGGTGACGGCCGGGGTGACGTTCGGGTTGCCGTCGCGGTCGCCGCCGATCCAGGTGCCGAAGGTGAGCGGGCGGGTCTCGTCCGGCAGGGTGACGCCGACGCGCTCCAGTTCGGCGGTGAGGTCCTCCAGGACGTCGCCGACGGCGCCGGCGTGCAGCTCGTCGAGGTAGTAGATCGCGTTGCGGGCCTCGTCGGCGGGCTCGGGGCGCACGACGCGGAGTTCGTCGGTCTGCCACACCAGGTCGATGTTTTCGGCCAACCGGGTGTCGTAGCGGCGCCGGTCCGCCTCGATGACCGGGGTCTCCAGAAGGGCGGCGATCCTGCGCAACTTGTTGAGTACCGAGCGGCGGGCGGCCTCAGTCGGGTGTGCAGTGAAGACCGGGCGGACGTTGAGGTTCCGTACAGTCTCGCGCAGGTGTTCGGGGTCGGCGTCCTTGAGGCGGTCGGCCGTACGGGCGAGGAGGCCGCCCTCGGCGGCGCGCTTGGCGCGCAGTTCGCGGCCGCGGTGCACCTGCTCGGTGACGTTCGCCAGATGGAAGTACGTCGAGAAGGCGCGGACCAGCTTGCCCGCGGTCTCCAGCTCCGTCCCGCGCAGCAGCTCGGCGGCGGCTTCGCCGTCCTCGCGGGTCAGGCTGCGGACCTTCTCGACCAGTTCCAGCAGCTCGGGACCCTCCTGCCGGACAAGGGTCTCGCCGAGCAGGTCGCCCAGGCGCCTGATGTCGGCACGCAGCTCGCTGCTGGTTGTCGTGGTCTGGTCGTCGGCACTGCTCACAGGTGCGGCTCCTTGCAGTGTGGAAGCTCGTCTGAAGCTCGTCTGGGAGGGAACCCGGGTGGCGACCGCGCGGCGGCTGCCGCATAGGGAGGTGGCATCCGGGAAGAAATCAGAGCGGACCGCGCTGTCCGACCGACTCCAAGGATAGGTGTCCACACGGACGCGCAGGCTCGCGGGCTCTTGCCGCCGGGCCGCACGCTGCCATACTTACGTCGCCGTAGGTTACGGACCCGTAAGAACGGTATCCGGCCACCCTCAAAACCCTCGACCCCACAGGGGACGCCCATGACCACGAGCTCCGATGTGATCGAAGACGCCCCGCAGGCGAACACCGACACCCCAACGCCCTCCGCCACGCTGGGCGGTGAGCAGAAGCGTTCACTCGAACAGATCACGCTGCTGCTCTTCATCGTCGTCCCGTTCCTCGCGGTGCTCGCGGCGGTGCCGCTCGCCTGGGGCTGGGGGGTGAGCTGGCTGGACGTCGGCCTGCTGGTCTTCTTCTACTACCTGGGATGCCACGGCATCACGATCGGTTTCCACCGGTACTTCACGCATGGCTCCTTCAAGGCGAAGCGCCCGCTCAGAATCGCGCTGGCGATCGCGGGCTCGATGGCGGTCGAGGGGCCTTTGGTCCGCTGGGTCGCCGACCACCGCAAACACCACAAGTTCTCCGATGCGGAGGGCGACCCCCACTCGCCCTGGCGCTTCGGTGAGACGATCCCGGCCCTGATGAAGGGCCTGTGGTGGGCGCACATCGGCTGGATGTTCGACGAGGAGCAGACGCCGCAGGAGAAGTACGCGCCCGATCTGATCAAGGACCCGGCGATCCGGGCGATCTCCCGTCAGTTCATCTTCTGGGCCATGCTGTCCCTCGCCCTGCCGCCGCTGATCGGCGGTCTGGCGACGATGTCCTGGTGGGGCGCGTTCACGGGGTTCTTCTGGGGCTCGCTCGTCCGGGTGGCCCTGCTGCACCACGTGACCTGGTCGATCAACTCGATCTGCCACGCGGTGGGCAAGCGCCCCTTCAAGTCGCGTGACCGCTCGGGCAACGTGTGGTGGCTGGCCGTGCTGTCCTGCGGCGAGTCCTGGCACAACCTGCACCACGCCGAGCCGACCTCGGCGCGGCACGGTGTCGAGCGCGGCCAGGTGGACTCCTCGGCCCGCATCATCCGCTGGTGCGAGCAGCTCGGCTGGGCGTCCGACGTGCGCTGGCCGTCACGCTCGCGTATCGATTCGCGTCGCAACCCGGACGGGTCCGGCTCCCGACGCAAGGCAGAGACCGTTGACGCGGCATGATTGACGGCGTGGCGACCGACTCCAGCAGCACTCCGAGCAATGAGAAGCCGCGGCGCCCACGCCGCACCCGCATGACCGGTGCCGAGCGCCGTCAGCAGCTGCTGGAGATCGGTCGCACGCTGTTCGCCGCGAAGGGCTTCGAGGGCACGTCGGTGGAGGAGATCGCGGCGAAGGCCGGCGTCTCCAAGCCCGTCGTGTACGAGCACTTCGGCGGCAAGGAGGGGCTGTACGCCGTGGTGGTGGACCGCGAGATGCGGCGCCTCCTCGACATGGTGACCGGTTCCCTGACCGCAGGACACCCCCGTGAGCTCTGCGAACAGGCGGCCTTCGCCCTCCTCGACTACATCGAGGAGTACACGGACGGCTTCCGCATTCTCGTCCGCGACTCCCCCATCCCCCAGTCCACCGGCTCCTTCGCCTCCCTCATCTCGGACATCGCGACGCAGGTCGAGGACATCCTGGGCCGCGAGTTCAAGAGCCGTGGCTTCGACCCGAAGCTCGCCCCGCTGTACGCCCAGGCCCTGGTCGGCATGGTCGCCCTGACCGGCCAGTGGTGGCTGGACGTCCGCCGTCCGAAGAAGGCCGAGGTCGCGGCCCACCTGGTGAACCTGGCCTGGCACGGCCTGGACGGCCTGGAGGCGAAGCCCCGCCTGATAGGGCACCGCAAGGCGTAGCTCCTAGTCGCCGCCTCGGAGGGGTTCGAGGAACTCCAGCCGGTTGCCCACCGGGTCCTCGGAGTAGAAGCGGCGGTGGCCGGGGAGGTTGTCGTCCCAGGTGACCGGGGCGCCGTGGGCCGCGAAGCGGTCGGCGTACGCCTCGATGTCCGTGACCCTCAGCCCGGGGTGGGCTTTCCGCGCCGGGAGGAAGTCTTTCTCGATCCCCAGGTGGAGCTGCACGGGACCCGCCCGGAACCAGCAGCCCCCGCGGGCGGCGAGGACCGGCGGCTTGGGGATCTCCGTCATGCCGAGGACGCCGGTGTAGTACGCGCGCAGGGCGTCCTCCGAGCCCGGCGGCGCTGCGAGCTGGACGTGGTCGACGGCGCTGAGCATCTCTCAGGCCTCCTTGCGGGCGACGGCGAACAGACGCCGGAAGGGGAGCACGGTGCCGTATGCCGCGCTCGGATAGGCCGCGCGCAGCAGGTCGCGGTATTCGGTGACGAAGGCGTCCCGGGCGTCCGGGTCGTCGGCCAGCGCGGTCAGGGCGGGGCGCAGCCCGGTGCCCTTGACCCAGTCGAGGACGGGGTCCTGGCCCTGCAGGACGTGCAGGTACGTCGTCTCCCAGATGTCGGTCGCGCAGCCGAGACCCGCGAGCTTGTCGAGGTAGACGGCGGGCGTGTGCACCGAGTCCGTGCGGCGCAGCACCTCCCCGACCCGGTCCTTCCATCGCGCGGTGGCACCGAGTTCGCGCATGAGGGCGTGCAGGGGCGCGTCGATGTTGTTCGGCACCTGGAAGGCGAGGGTGCCGCCCGGGACGAGCGCGTCCAGCCAGGCCGGGAAGGCGTCCAGGTGTCCCTCGACCCACTGGAGTGCCGCGTTGGAGACGATCAGGTCGTACGTCTCGGTGGGCGCCCAGGCCACGGCGTCCGCGAAGGTGAAGTCGAGCCGCCCGCCGCCGGCCGTGGGCCCCGCGTACGCCTTGGCCTGCTCCAGCATCTCCGGGGAGTTGTCGTGGCCGGTGATGTGCGCGGTCGGCCACCGTTCGGCGAGCACGGCCGTCACGTTGCCGGGGCCGCAGCCGAGGTCGGCGATGCGGGCCGGGGTGCCGGGGAGGTCGGGGACGCGGGCGAGGAGGTCGTTGAAGGGGCGGGCGCGGTGGTCGGCGTGGCGCAGGTACTGGGCCGGGTCCCAGGTGGGAGTGGCGGCGGCAGGCATGGACGGGCCTCCTCGAAGGTCAGCCGGAGAGGTGCCGGCGACGAACCGGTGACGCACCGGCGGCGTGCCGGTGAGTCGTTGACCGTGCGGACTCCACCCTCACACCATAAATATCTCGACGTCAAGAAGCTTCATCTCAAGAGACTCCATGTCAAGAGACTCCACATCGACACAACCACTACACTGATCGCCATGGAGGACGAGGTCGATCGGCTGGTCGCAGCATGGCGCCGGGAGCGCCCTGACCTCGACGTGGAACCGCTCGAGGTACTCAGCCGGGTGAGCAGACTGGCCCGGCACCTGGACCGGGCACGCCGGCTGGCGTTCTCCGAGCACAGCCTGGAGCCCTGGGAGTTCGACGTGCTGACCGCGCTCAGGCGTGCCGGCGCCCCCTACCAGCTCTCACCGGGCCAGCTCCTGACCCAGACCCTCGTCACCTCCGGCACGATGACCAACCGCATCGACCGGCTGACGAAGAAGGGCCTGGTGGAACGCCTCCCGGACCCCAGCGACCGCCGGGGCGTGCTGGTGCGCCTGACGGACGACGGCCGCGACCGCGCCGACCAGGCACTCGCCGGTCTGCTGGAGCAGGAGCGGGCCATCCTCGCGGAGCTGAGCCGGGCGCAGCGCGGTGAACTGGCCGGACTGCTACGCCAGTTGACCGCCCCGTTCGACAACATCCCCGGCTAGGTCGACCGGGCCCACGCCCGCCCGGCGGGCGAGCGCGACGGCGGCCAGGGTGGAGTGCACGCCCAGCTTCCCGAGCACGTTCTGCATATGCGTACGGACGGTGTGCGGGGAGAGGAACAGCCGCTCCGCGACGGCCTTGCGGCCGAGCCCCGCGACCATGCAGCGCAGCACTTCGCGCTCCCTGGGCGTCAGGGACTCCACCAGCCGCTCGCTCTCGGTGCGGTGCTTGCGGGCGGCGGTCAACTCCCGCAGTACGCCCGTGAGCAGGGCGGGCGGAAGATGCGTCTCGTCGCGCAGCACGCCCCGTATGACGGTGAGCAGCCGGGACAGCGAGCAGTCCTTGGCCACCCAGCCCGAGGCACCGGCCTGCAGCGCGAGCGCCGCCCGGCGCGGGTCGTCCTTCTCGGCGAGCACGACGATACGGACGCTCGGCTGGCCGGAGCGCACGCCCGCGACGAGCGAGATGCCGTCGACGAGCCCGTCCTCGTTGCCCTCCTGCACGGGCACGGCGGGCCTGCTGCCCGGCACGTTGCCGCCCAGGTCGGCGTCGACGAGCAGGACGTCGAATCTGCGTCCCTCCGCCGCCGCCCGCTCCAGGCAGCGCAGCGCGGCGGGACCGCTGCCGGCCGCGGACACGTCGACGTCGGGCTCGGCGGCCAGGGCCGCGGCGAGCGACTCGGCGAAGATGCGGTGGTCGTCGACGACCAGGACTCGGATGCGAACCACTGAAACCCCCACAGGTCGGGAGACGACCCTGCGCAGGTACGGCGCCCGAAGTGATCCCGAGCCCGCTTGCGGCCCGGAAAACGGGGTGCCGCAGCCGCACGGCCGCCGCCGTGCTTCAACTGCTACCCCCACTCCGGGCGTCGTACCCGGCTGTCTCGCCCCCTGATCAGCACCGGCCCCCACCGGTGCTGTTCATCAGGGTAAGGCCGGGGGCGGAGAGCGGAAGGTTATTTGCAGAACTGGTTGGCCAGCGCGTTTATGGTGAGACGTATGTTTCGTATGGAGACAGGAGTCGACAAGGAGCGGCGCGATCTGCTTCGCAAACGGCTGTGGGACACCAACACGCAGGCCTCGCCGGTGCTGCGCGCGCTGCGCGGCACCCCCGGTGAACACGGGGTTCCGCTCCATGTGTGGGTGCTGGACGCCGAAGGCACCCTGGCCGGCGGGCTCGTCGGCCACACCTGGGCGACCTGGCTGCACGTCACCTATCTGTGGGTGGACGACCGCTTCCGCGGCGCGGGCCTCGGCTCCCGTCTCCTCGCCTCGGCGGAGACCACGGCCCGCACCGAGCACGGGTGCCGAGGCTCCCGCCTGGAGACCTGGGACTTCCAGGCGCCGGAGTTCTACCGCAGGCACGGCTACGACGTGGTGTGCGTGATTCCGGATTACCCGCCGGGGGTCACGGAGTACACGATGACGAAGCGGCTGGGGTGAACAGGCTTTTTTCGCCCCCTGCGCCCCTACCTGTCCCGTACCTGGGGGCTCCGCCCCCAGACCCCCGCTCCTCAAACGCCGGAGGGGCTGTATCCAGCGCGTCCGGCGTTTGAGGACGAGCCCGTAGGGCTCAGGCCACCCGTCGCGCCCCCGCCGAAGGCACCGCCGGGAACACCCGCGGTGCGGTGTAGCCCGCAGCCGCGAAGGCCTCCGTGATCGCCTTGGTCACCGTGTCCACGTCGGTGGACTCCACCAGGACGACCGCCGAGCCGCCGAAGCCGCCACCTGTCATACGGGCGCCCAGCGCGCCGGAGGCGTTGGCCGTCGAGACGACCAGGTCCAGCTCCGGGCAGGAGATGCGCAGGTCGTCGCGGAGCGAGCGGTGACCGTCGGTCAGGACGGGCCCGATGGCGCGGACGTCGCCCGCGTCGAGGAGGGCGATGACCTGCTCCACGCGGTGGTCGTCGGAGACGACATGGCGCACGTAGCGGCGCACGCGCTCGTCCGTGAGCCTCTCGAGCGCGCCGTCCAACTCCTCGTAGGAGACATCGCGCAGGTGCGTCACACCCAGTTGCCGGGCGCCCTCCTCGCAGCCCGCGCGCCGCTCGGCGTACGCGCCGTCGCCCAGCGCGTGCTTCACCCGGCTGTCGACGACCAGCAGCTCCAGGCCCTGCGAGGCGAGGTCGAAGGGGACCTGGCGGATGGACAGGTCGCGGCAGTCCAGGTGCAGGGCGTGGCCCTCGACGCAGCAGGCGGAGGCCGTCTGGTCCATGACTCCGCAGGGGACGCCCACGAAGTCGTTCTCGGCGCGCTGGGACAGGCGGGCCAACTGGGGTCCGGTCAGACCCAGTTCGTACAGGTCGTTCAGGGCCAGTGCCGTGACGACCTCCAGCGCCGCCGAGGACGACAGGCCCGCGCCGGTCGGCACCGTCGAGGCGAGGTGGATGTCGGCGCCGCTCGCGACAGCCGCGTGCCCGGCCTCCCGGAGGGCCCAGACGACGCCCGCCGGGTACGCGGCCCAGCTGGTGTTCGTCAGCGGCACCAGCTCGTCCACCCGCAGCTCCACGACGGGGCCCTCGATGTCCGCCGAGTGCAGCCGGAGCACCCCGTCCTCGCGCCGGGACACCGCGGCGACCGCCGTGTGCGGCAGCGCGAGCGGCATCACGAAGCCCTCGTTGAAGTCGGTGTACTCGCCGATCAGGTTCACCCGGCCGGGTGCTGCCCAGACGCCCTCGGGGGCCGCCCCGTACAGCTCCTCGAAGCCCTCACGCACGCCCACCTGTCTACTTCTCCCTGTTCTGGGCGAACGCCCACGCGTCCGCGACGATCCCCGCGAGATCCGCGCGGGACGGGTTCCAGCCGAGCCGCTCGCGGGCGGTGGCGGCCGAGGCGACCAGGACCGCCGGGTCGCCGCCGCGGCGGGGGGCGACCACCTCGGGGATCGGGTGGCCGGTCACCGCGCGCACCGTCTCGATGACCTCGCGGACGGAGAACCCGTTGCCGTTGCCGAGGTTGCAGATGAGGTGCTCGCCGGGGGTGGCGGCCTTCAGCGCCAGCAGATGGGCCTCGGCCAGGTCGGCGACGTGGATGTAGTCGCGCACGCAGGTGCCGTCGGGGGTCGGGTAGTCGTCGCCGAACACCGAGATCGCCTCACGGCGGCCCTGCGCGACCTGGAGGACCAGCGGGATCAGGTGCGACTCGGGGTCGTGCCGCTCGCCCCGGCTGCCGTACGCGCCGGCCACGTTGAAGTAGCGCAGGCTGACCGCGGCGAGTCCGTGGGCCGCCGCCTCGCCGGTGATCATGTGGTCGACGGCGAGCTTCGAGGCACCGTAGGGGTTGGTCGGGGCGGTCGGCGCGCTCTCCACGATCGGGGTCGTCTCCGGCTCGCCGTACGTCGCGGCGGTGGAGGAGAAGACCAGCCTGCGCACGCCCGCCTCGCGCATCGCGGCGAGCAGCGCCATCGAGCCGCCGACGTTGTTGTCCCAGTACTTCTCGGGCTTCACGACGGACTCGCCGACCTGCGAGAACGCGGCGAAGTGCAGAACGGCGTCGTACGACGGATCCAGCCACTTGGCGGCATCGCGGATGTCGCCCTCGATGAAGGAGGCACCGGCCGGCACGCCCTCACGGAACCCGGTCGAGAGGTTGTCGAGGACGGTGACCTCGTGGCCCGCCTCCAGCAGGTGCTGCGCCACCACGCTGCCGACATAGCCCGCACCGCCGGTGACCAGGTACTTCCCACTCATGAACTCGCTACCTCTCGCAGTCGCTGAGCCGCGGACTCCGGCGGCACGTCGTTGATGAACACGCTCATGCCGGACTCGGATCCCGCGAGGAACTTCAGCTTGCCGGACGTACGGCGAATGGTGAAAAGCTCCAAGTGGAGTGCGAAGTCGTCGCGGTTGACGCCTTCGAACTCCTCCAGCACGCCGAACGGCGCCTGGTGCCACGCGGAGATGTACGGCGTGGCCGGCTCACCCTCGCCGAAGATCCGGTCGAAGCGCTTCAAGAGTTCCAGATAGACCTTGGGGAACTCTGTGCGCGCGTCCTCGTCCAGGCCCAGCAGGTCGGGCACGCGGCGGCGGGGGTAGAGGTGCACCTCGTAGGGCCAGTGCGCGGCGTACGGCACGAAGGCGACCCAGTGCTCGGTCGCCAGCACGACCCGCTCACCGGCCAGCTCCCGCTCCAGTACGGCGTCGAAGAGGTTCCCCCCGCCCGTCGCCTCCTTGTGCGCGGCGAGCTGGCGCAGCATCAGAGCCGTACGCGGAGTGGTGAAGGGGTAGGCGTAGATCTGGCCGTGCGGGTGACCCAGGGTCACGCCGATCTCGGCGCCGCGGTTCTCGAAGCAGAACACCTGCTCCACGGAGGGGAGATGCGACAACTCGGCCGTGCGGTCGGTCCAGGCGTCCAGGACCAGGCCCGCCTGCTCCTCGGTCAGGGAGGCGAACGACGCGTCGTGGTCGGAGGTGAAGCAGACGACCTCGCAGCGGCCCGAGTCGCCGGCCAGCGACGGGAAGCGGTTCTCGAAGACCACGACGTCGTAGGAGGAGTCGGGGATCTCGCTGAGCCGCTCGCCCTGCGAGGGGCACAGCGGGCACTCGTCGGCCGGCGGGTGGTAGGTGCGGCCCTGGCGGTGCGAGGCGATCGCCACGGAATCACCGAGCAGCGGGTCCCGGCGTACCTCCGAAGTGGTGACGGTGGGGTCGAGAGGCCGCCGGTCCACCGCGTCGCGCACCGCGTCGTCGCGCGCGTCGTAGTAGATGAGCTCACGACCGTCGGCCAGCCGGGTCGAGGTCTTCTTCACGGTGGACTCCCCATCCGCACCCGATCAATCTTCAACATAACCAAACACAACAAACCATGTTTCCCCCGCGCCGTCAACGTCACAATCAAACAAAGAGCACCATCAGAAGTGTTCATTTCTTGAATGTGGAGGCGCAGGTTCCGGTCTGATCAGTTCGCGCAACGAAGCGAGTACCTATGCAGTCCCCCACACATTCCCCCGCATACCTGGCTGATCCCGGCACGCACCTGGCCGCCGGCCTGCGACTTCCCACCAACGCGCTCGACTACACGATCCTGGGCATCTACTTCGTCGTCGTCCTGGGTATCGGCTTCGCCGCCCGGCGATCGGTGAAGACGAGCCTCGACTTCTTCCTCTCCGGGCGCTCCCTGCCCGCCTGGGTCACCGGCCTGGCGTTCATCTCCGCCAACCTGGGCGCCACCGAGATCCTGGGCATGGCCGCCAACAGCGCGCAGTACGGCGTCTACACCGTGCACTGGTACTGGATCGGCGCCATCCCGGCCATGGTCTTCCTCGGCCTGGTGATGATGCCCTTCTACTACGGCTCGAAGGTGCGCTCGGTCCCGGAGTTCCTGCTGCTGCGCTTCGACAGGTACGCGCACCTGCTGAGTTCGGTCCTGTTCGCCTTCGCCGCCATCCTGATCGCCGGCGTCAACCTCTACTCGCTCGCGATCGTCGTCGAGGCCCTGCTCGGCTGGCCGCAGTGGGTCGCCATCGTCGTCGCGGGCGCCTTCGTGCTCGGCTACATCACGCTCGGCGGTCTGTCCTCGGCGATCTACAACGAGGTCCTGCAGTTCTTCGTCATCCTGGCCGCGCTCATCCCCATCGTGGTGCTCGGCCTGAAGAAGGTCGGCGGCTGGGACGGTCTGTCCGACTCGCTGGAGAAGACCCACGGCGCCGACTTCATGACAGCCTGGGGCGGTACGGGCATCGGCAGCGACAACCCGCTCGGCGCCAACTGGCTGACCATCGTGCTCGGCCTCGGCTTCGTGCTCTCCTTCGGCTACTGGACGACCAACTTCGCCGAGGTGCAGCGTGCCCTGTCCGCGAAGAACCTGAGCGCGGCCCAGCGCACGCCCCTGATCGCCGCGTTCCCGAAGATCTTCATCGTCTTCCTGGTGATGATCCCGGGCCTGGTCGCCGCCGTCCTCGTCCCGAAGATCGGCACGTCCGGCTCAGACCTCCAGTACAACGACGCGATCCCGTACCTGATGCAGGAGCTGCTGCCCAACGGTGTGCTCGGCATCGCGGTGACCGGTCTCATCGCCGCGTTCATGGCGGGCATGGCGGCCAACATCTCGTCCTTCAACACGGTGTTCACCACCGACATCTGGGCGAAGTACGTGGTGAAGGGCCGCGAGGACGCGTACTACGTGCGGTTCGGGCGGCTGATCACGGCCATCGGCGTGGCGGCCTCCATCGGCACCGCCTTCCTCGCCTCCTCCTTCTCGAACATCATGAGCTACCTCCAGGCGCTGTTCTCCTTCTTCAACGTGCCGATGTTCGTCGTCTTCATCATCGGCATGTTCTGGAAGCGCGCGTCCATGAAGTCCGGCTTCTGGGGCCTGCTCGCGGGCACCACCGCGGCGATGGTGAACTACTTCGTCATCTACAAGCAGGGCGTCATCGACATCCCCTCCGACCAGGGCGCCAACTTCGTCTCCGCGATCGCCGGGTTCGTCGCCGGTGGGGTGGTCATGGTCGCCGTCTCGCTGTTCACGAAGCCGAAGTCCGCCGAGGACCTCCAGGGCCTGGTGTACGGCACCAGCTCGCCCGGCATGGAGGAGCCGCCCGCCGCGGGCGACGACGCCTGGTACCGCAGGCCCGCCCTGCTGGGCTGGAGCGCGATCATCCTGGCCGCCGCCTGCTACATCCCGTTCTCGTTCTGACGCGGGAGGATTGAGAGACCATGTCCGACCACTCCGACTACTCCGACCGCGACGTCCAGCGCGAGGTCACGGAACTCCAGCAGAAGTCCGCGACCGCCGCCCGGCTGTTCGACATCCGCCGCATCATCGGCGGCCTCTTCGTGATCTACGGCGTCATCGTCACGATCGCCGGGTTCACCGTGTCCGACGCCGACCTCGACAAGGCCGTGGGCGTCAACATCAACCTCTGGACCGGCCTGGGCATGCTCGCCCTGGGCCTGTTCTTCCTGATCTGGCTGAAGCTGCGCCCGCTGGCTCCGCCGCCACCGCCGCTGCCGGACCAGCAGCAGGACAGCCAGTAGCACCCGCCCACGGGGCCGGGATCCGCTGCGGACCCCGGCCCCGTGGGCGTACAGCCAGGTCACGCCAGTTGCTGCGGCCCCGGTCCCTCCAGGACGTCCGGCGACGCGTGCGGCACCGGTCCCGCCCGGTCGAGCAGCCCGGTGCGCGCGGCGAGCGCCGCCGCCTCCAGCCGCGAGCCCACCCCCAGCTTCATCAGGACCCGTTGCACATGCGTGCGCGCGGTGCTGGGTGCGATGCCCATGCCGGCCGCGATCAGCCGGGTGTCCTCGCCGTCGGCCACCCGCACCAGCACCTCCACCTCGCGCGGAGTGAGCATCTGCAGCAGCCGCTGGCCCTCGTCGTCGGGCTGCGCGGCCGGGTTGAGCAGCTCGCTGAACGCGCTCTGCAGCAACTGCGGTGCCACGGCGGCCTCTCCGGCCCTCGCCTTCATGATGGCGCGCTCGACGCCCTCTATGCGCTCGTCGTGCCGTACGTAACCGGAGGCACCGGCGGCGAACGCGGCCGCGATACCCCGTGGATTGGGCACCGGACCGAGGACGAGAACCGCCACCTGCGGCCGTTCCCGCTTGATCCGCACCACCGGGTCGAAGATCCCCGGCTCGGCCGGTGTCGCCGTACCTATCAGGCACACCTCCGGCGCCCGTGTGATCACCAGCTCCGCCGCTCCCGCGGCGGGCGCGGCCGCGGCGAGCACCCGGTGCCCACGCAGCTTCAACGCCGAGGCCAGTGCCTCTGCGAGCAATCGGTGGTCGTCGACCACCATGAGCCGCACTCCCATCGGCAACCCCCCAGTCCCCCCAGGTTCCATCCCCGCTGGTTCCCATGGATAGGAGCCCCCCGGCTCTCCATCACCCGGAAGCTACACGCTTGTTCGACGTTGCGCTCCCCTACCGGTGAGAAGTGCCCCGGATTACCGAATCCCGCCCATTCGGGATTGATGAGGAGTACGCGAACGGCTCCGCCCCTGAGCTGGGGCGGAGCCGCTGCACTGCGACGCTCGGGAGCTACTTCGCGCCGAACCCGATTGCCGTGTACTCCTTCTCGTCCTTGGAGTACGGCTTGCTGACGAGGTCCTGGCCCAGGAACAGACGGCCGCTCGTGTAGAGCATCTCGGCGCTCTTGGGGACCATGCCGCTGATCGCGCTGCGCACCGACTCGGTGGACGGCGTCTCCAGGAGCTTCGTCTGCTTCAGGGACTTGGCGTCGATGGAGACGACCTGGGCACCCTTGTCGTACGGACCGTCCTTGTAGGCAAGGATGTTCGGCCCGTCCATGCGGATCGGGCGGAGGTCGTAGCCGTCGCCCGCGTCGATCCGCTCGCCGGTCGGCTTGCCGGTGGCCAGCGAGAAGGCGATGATCTCGTTGGTCTGGCTGTACTCACCGGTGCCGTCGTGCTCCTTGGTGGGCACGTACAGCTTGTCGTTGCCGACGGTGACGCCCTTGCACCGGTAGACCTTGCCGATGGTGCAGTCGTGGTCGTACTTGGTGTCCGGAAGCGTGATCTTGACGCGCAGCTTGCCGTTCTCGTCCAGCGAGAAGACGTCCGAGGCGCCCGAGAGACTGATCTCGTCGCCGGAGTCGACACCGAAGACCACCGGGTTGGTGGAGATCACCTTGGCGTTGTCGATGCCCTTGGGCAGGTCGTAGGTCCACTTGACGCTGCCCGACTTCGAGTCGAGGAGCTGGACCTTGTACGCCTCGTTGCCGTAGTCGCCGCACTTGCGGACCGCGACGAGCTGGTCGCCGCCCGCGTAGCCGACGTCCTCGCACTTGCCGGTCTTCGGCTGCCACAGGGCCTTGCCGGACTTCAGCTCGAAGGCGGCGCCGCCGTAGTAGCCGCCGCCGACCGCGACCGTGGTGCCGGAGATGGTGACCTCACCGAACGGCACCGCCGTGCCCTGCGTCTCGGCGGTCTTGTTCCAGAGCTGCTTGCCGGTGTTCACGTCGAACGCGACGACCTGGGTGCAGGCCTGGTGGTCGCCCTTGCTGTTGCGCTTGGCCGCCTCGGTGACCACCACGGCGATCCCGTCCTGGGTCACCTCGCGCGAGCCGGCGCAGGTCTCACCCTGCAACGGGAGCGTCCACTTCTTGCTGCCGTTGTCGGGGTCGTAGCCCACGATCGCGTTGACGCCGCTCTTGGCGTACACCGAGTCGGTGAGCCAGGAACCCGCCACGCTGTCGATCTGCTTGTCCTTGACCTCCGGCGAGGGCACCTGGAAGAGGACGCTCGCGCTCGTGCTGGACGGGACCTTCTCCTGAGCGGTGTCGTGGGAGGTGTCGGTACCCGTACCGCCGCCGCCGTTGTCGGTCGAGCCGCCGTTGTCGCCCTTGTCGCCCTTGTCGTCCTTGCCGCCGGTGCCGCCCGAGGAGCCGGACGAGGTGTTCTTGTCGTCGTCCGAGTTCGAATTGGCGTACATGAGGCCGCCGCCCACGATCAGGGCGACGACGGCGACGGCCGCGATGACGATGCCCATCGGGCCGTTGAGCTTGAACTTGCCGCCACCGCCACCGTTCTGCGGAGGCTGCGGCTGCATCGGCATGGTCTGCGGATAGCCGTACTGGGGCTGCTGCTGGCCCGGGTAGCCGTAGCCGGGCTGGCCCTGCGGCGCCTGAGGTGCCTGCGGCGCCTGGGGGTAGCCGTACTGGGGCTGCGGCGGCGTGGGCGGCGCCTGCGGGGGCTGGGGGGTCTGCGGGTAGCCGTAACCGGGGCCCTGCGGGGGCTGCGGAGCGCCGAAGCCGCCGGAGGGCGGGTTCTGCGGGGCACCGAAACCGCCGGGGGGCGGGGCCTGGGGCGCGCCGAAGCCGCCGCCTTGCGGAGGCGGGTCCTGCGGGGCGCCGAAGCCTCCCTGCTGCGGGGGCTGGTTCGGCGGAGGCGGGGGCGGCGGCTGGCTCATGACGTGTGTACCTCGGGTGGGAAGAAGAGCGGATGTGGACGAGGACTGGGGAAGCGGGCGGAGGAAGGAGGGGGCGGCCCGGTCACTTGCCGTAGGCCAGCATCAACTTCTCCTTCGCGTCGTCGTCGCCGGTCAGTGAGGTGGTGGAGAGGAAGAAGCGCCCGTCCACGTAGGCGATGGCCTTGCTGTAGAAACTGCTCTCGATCTTGGCGGTGCCCTGCGGGTTCTGGAGCAGCTTGTACGTCCTGTGCCTGCTGCCCTTGGTCCGGATCGAGACGACCTGGCCGCCGGTGTCGTAGCTCGGCGCGACGTACGCGATCAGCCGGGTGCCTCTCATCCGGATCGGCATCATCGTGGTGCCGTCGACGGGGGACTTCACGCGCCAGCGCACCTTCCCGGTCTCCAGGCTGAGGGCGACGATGCTGTTGGCGCCGCTCTTCTTCTCCGTGGGCAGATACAGGGTGTCGGCGTCGGAGGCGATCCCCGTGCAGTCGGTCAGGCCGGCGCCCAGGACCGAACCGGAGCAGTCGGGCGCGTAGTTCTCGTCGACCTGGACCTGCGAGCGGTACGTTCCGTCACTCTTCAGCGTGACCATGTTCCACGCGTCGTTCGACTCCTTCTTGAGGAAGAGAACGAGCGGGCTCACGGAGTACGCCCGGTTGACCTTCCAGCCCTTCTTGATCTTGAAGGTCCACTTGGCCCTGCCGGTTGCCGGGTCGAGCTCCTGCACCTCGTCGTGCTCGGTGTCGGAGCCGATGCCACAGCTCGCCACGGCGATCAGCTTGCTGCCGCCCGCGTACCCGGAGGGGTAGCAGGAAGCGCCGTACTTCTTCTTGTCCCAGAGCTTCTTGCCGCTGTGGACGTCGTACGCCGTACCGGACATCGAGCGGCCCGCCACCACCGTGTTGCCGGCGATGGCCAGCTCCACGGTGATGGTGTCGTCGAAGAGCCCGCCCTCCTTCAGCTCGGTGCTCCAGCCCTTCTCGCCGCTGTCCAGATCGACCTGCTGGAGCTGGTTGCAGCGGGAGCTGTCGCCGGTGCCGCTCTCGTAGGCGACGACGATCGTGTCGTCGGAGGTCTTCTGCCGGGTGACGGCGCAGATCTTCTGCGGGAACGTGATGGCATCCCAAGTGGGCTTGCCGTCACCGACGTTGTACGCGACGAGCTGCTTGTACGCCGCCTTCACCGCGGTCTTGCCGGTGATCCACAGCCCGGGGGCGGAGGCGCCGGCGGCGGGCGCGTCGGGCGCCTCCTTGTACCAGAGGATCTTCGACTCGCCGGGCTTGCGGCCCTCGTTGAGGTCCTGGTTCTCCTCACGGCCGTCGCCGCTGCCGTCGCCCTGGTTGACCGGGGCGCTGGTGGTGGGCGTGGGCTTGTCGTCCTGACTCTCGTGGGCGACCGGCTTCTTGCCGTCGTCACCACCACCGGCCACGGCCCACACGGTGCCGCCGATCACGAGCAACGCGGTGACTGCCGCGACGGCGACGAGTACGGGCTTGCCCTTGAAGGGGTTCTTGGAACCGCCGCCCGGAGGCGGGGTGGGCGCACCGGGGAACTGCGGCGGCGCCTGCTGCGGGTAGCCGTAACCGGCCTGCGGCTGCTGCGCGTACGACCCCGGCTGCTGCTGGGGCTGCGCGTAAGGACCGGTATGACCATAGGGGCCCGGCTGGCTGTACGGGCCGGGCTGCTGGGGGTAGCCGTAGCCGGACTGCGGCGGGCTCTGCGGTGCGCCGAACCCGCCCTGCGGGGGCGGGCCTTGAGGCGGCGGCCCCTGCGGCGGCTGCTGGTGCGCGGGCTGGTCCTGTGGTGCGCCGAAGCCGCCCTGCGGCGGCTGATTGGGCGGCTGAGTCATCAGCGCTTCCCCCCTCGTTCACTGATTTTCGCCACCCGCGGTCAACGCTCGGAGTGGTTCTCAGGCTGTTCTCAGACGGCTCTTTCTATCACTCTGCCGCCTTCGCACAGGGGGCCGGTCCTCCCCCTGTTCCCAAGGGAGAACCGGCCCGTGATGCCCTCGTTACGCGCCTTCACGCGCCCTTCACGCACGGCGCACGCCCCACGTCGGCGCCGTGCGCGCCCCTCCCCCGAAGCGCGCCCGCGACTTACGCGTCCTCGGCGAGTTCCAGCCAGCGCATCTCCAGCTCCTCGCGCTCCCCGGTCAACTCGCGCAGCTCGGCGTCCAGTTTGGCCACCTTTTCGAAGTCCGTGGCGTTGTCGGCGATTTGCGCGTGCAGCTTGGTCTCCTTCTCGGAGACCTTGTCGAGCTGTCGCTCGATCTTCTGGAGCTCCTTCTTGGCGGCGCGGGCATCGGCGGCGGACGCGACCTTGGCCGGGGCGGGCGCGGCCGAGAGGACGGCCGCGGCGGCGACCTCCTCCATCCGCCTGCGGCGCTCCAGGTACTCGTCGATACCGCGCGGCAGCATCCGCAGCGTGGCGTCGCCGAGAAGGGCGAACACCTTGTCCGTCGTGCGCTCCACGAAGAACCGGTCGTGGGAGATCACGACCATCGAGCCGGGCCAGCCGTCGAGCACGTCCTCCAACTGCGTGAGGGTCTCGATGTCGAGGTCGTTGGTGGGCTCGTCGAGGAAGAGGACGTTGGGCTCGTCCATCAGCAGCCGCAGCAGCTGCAGGCGCCGCCGCTCACCGCCGGACAGGTCGCCCACCGGCGTCCACTGCTTGTCCTTGTTGAAGCCGAACGTCTCGCAGAGCTGCCCGGCGGTCATCTCGCGGCCCTTGCCGAGGTCGACGCGGTCACGGACGGCCTGGACGGCCTGCAACACCCGCCAGGTCGGGTCGAGTTCGGCGACCTCCTGCGAGAGGTAGGCCAGCTTGACGGTCTTGCCGGTGCTGATCCGCCCGGCGGCGGGCTGCTTCTCGCCCTCGCTGCGGGCGGCCTCGGCCATGGCCCGCAGCAGCGAGGTCTTGCCCGCGCCGTTCACGCCGACCAGGCCGATCCGGTCGCCCGGCCCGAGCTGCCAGGTCAGGTGCTTCAGCAGCACCTTGGGCCCGGCCTGCACGGTCACGTTCTCCAGGTCGAACACGGTCTTGCCGAGGCGCGTGGAGGCGAACTTCATCAGCTCGCTGGTGTCCCGGGGCGGCGGCACGTCCGCGATGAGCTCGTTGGCGGCCTCGATGCGGAAGCGCGGCTTGGACGTACGGGCGGGTGCGCCGCGGCGCAGCCAGGCCAGCTCCTTGCGCATCAGGTTCTGCCGCTTGGTCTCCTCGGTCGCGGCGATCCGCTCGCGCTCGGCCCGGGCGAAGACGTAGTCGGAGTAGCCGCCCTCGTACTCGTACACGTCGCCCTTCTGCACGTCCCACATGCGGGTGGCGACCTGGTCGAGGAACCACCGGTCGTGGGTGACGCAGACGAGGGCGGAGCGGCGCTCGCGCAGATGCTGGGCGAGCCAGGCGATGCCCTCGACGTCCAGGTGGTTGGTGGGCTCGTCGAGGATGATCAGGTCCTGCTCCTCGATGAGCAGCTTCGCCAGCGCGATACGGCGCCGCTCGCCACCGGAGAGCGGGCCGATCACGGTGTCGAGGCCCTGCGGGAAGCCCGGCAGGTCCAGCCCGCCGAACAGGCCCGTGAGTACGTCCCTGATCTTGGCGTTGCCGGCCCACTCGTGGTCGGCCATGTCCCGGATGACCTCGTGGCGGACGGTCGCCGAGGGGTCGAGGGAGTCGTGCTGGGTGAGGACGCCGAGGTGCAGTCCGCCGGAGTGGGTGACGCGGCCGGAGTCGGCATCCTCCAGCTTGGCGAGCATCCGGATCAGCGTCGTCTTGCCGTCGCCGTTGCGGCCCACCACGCCGATCCGGTCTCCCTCGGACACGCCGAGGGAGACTCCGTCGAGCAGGGCACGGGTGCCGTACACCTTGCTGACGTTCTCGACATTGACCAGGTTGACGGCCATTTCTCTCCTGCCCAGGGGGTTTGCTCGACCCTCAAGGGTAGACCGCGGCGGAGCGGGGACCGGGCCGGAGGTTTTTCGCGCTGTCGCGCATCCTCGTCGAGCGGCGGCGTGGCCGCGCGGCCGGACGCACGGCCCTACGGATCTACCCGCCCGCTCCGCCTACAGAACGACGGCGCCGGAGGCGGGCCCTTCGGTCACCCGTGCGGCGCGGCAGCTGCCCGAGGCGAGCAGCACTTCGGCGACCCGGTCCGCGGCCTCGGCGTTCTGGGTGAGGAAGGCGGTGGTGGGCCCGGAGCCGGAGACGAGCGCGGCGAGGGCACCGGCGCCGCGCCCCACGGCGAGGGTGTGCTCCAGTTCCGGGAAGAGCGAGAGGGCGGCGGGCTGAAGATCGTTGGAGACCGCACCGGCGAGAGCCGACGCATCCCCCTTCGCCAGAGCGTCGAGGAGTTCCTGCGAGGCGACGGGCTCAGGAACCCGCAGCCCCTCGTTCATCCGGTCGAACTCGCGGAAGACGGCCGGGGTGGACAGCCCCCGCTCGGCGATGGCGAAGACCCAGTGAAAGGTCCCGCCCACCTCCAGGGTCCGCAGCTGCTCCCCGCGCCCCACTCCGAGCGCGGCCCCGCCCACCAGGCTGAACGGCACGTCGCTGCCCAACTCGGCGCAGATGTCGAGCAGTTCGTCCCTCGATGCGCGGGTATCCCACAGGGCGTCGCAGGCGACCAGCGCACCGGCGCCGTCGGCACTGCCGCCCGCCATGCCCCCGGCGACGGGAATGTCCTTGGCGATGTGAATGTGCACGGCGGGCTCGATGCCGTACCGGCGGGCGAGTTCGAGTGCGGCGCGGGCGGCAAGGTTCGTACGGTCGAGCGGCACCTGCCCGGCGTCCGGCCCCGAGCACGTGATCCGCAGCTCGTCCGCGGGGGTCACCGTGACCTCGTCGTAGAGGCCCACGGCGAGAAAGACGTTGGCCAGGTCGTGGAAGCCGTCGGGGCGGGCGGCGCCCACCGCGAGCTGGACGTTGACCTTGGCGGGAACACGCACGCTCACCGTCACGACTGCGCGGGCCCCTTCGGGGGTTCGGGGGCTTGCTCCTGGGAAGACGCGGCCTCGGCGATACGGGCGAACTCCTCGACCGTCAGGGACTCCCCGCGGGTCTGGGGCGAGACCCCGGCGGCAACGAGGGCGGCCTCCGCGGCGGGAGCGGACCCGGCCCACCCGGCGAGAGCGGCCCGCAGGGTCTTCCTGCGCTGCGCGAACGCGGCATCGACCACGGCGAAGACCTCCTGCCGGGACGCGGTGGTCCTGATCGGCTCGTCCCGGCGCACCAGCGAGACGAGCCCGCTGTCGACGTTCGGCGCGGGCCAGAAAACGGTCCGCCCGATGGACCCGGCCCGCTTCACCTCGGCGTACCAGTTGGCCTTCACCGACGGAACGCCGTACACCTTCGAGCCCGGAGGGGCCGCGAGCCGGTCGGCGACCTCGGCCTGCACCATCACGAGCGTGCGCTCGATGCTGGGGAAGGTCTCCAGCATGTGCAGCAGCACGGGTACGGCGACGTTGTACGGCAGGTTCGCGACGAGCGCGGTGGGCGCGGGTCCCGGCAGTTCCCGTACGTGCATGGCGTCGGAGTGCACCAGCGCGAAGCGCTCGGCCCGCCCGGGCATCCGGGCGGCGACGGTGGCGGGCAGGGCGCCCGCCAGTACGTCGTCGATCTCCACGGCGACGACCCGCTCGGCGACCTCCAGCAGGGCGAGCGTCAGCGACCCCAGTCCGGGGCCCACCTCCACCACCACGTCGTCCGGCCGCACCTCGGCGGTCCGCACGATGCGCCGCACGGTGTTGGCATCGATCACAAAGTTCTGGCCGCGCTGCTTGGTGGGCCGCACGCCGAGGGCACCCGCGAGCTCGCGGACATCGGCGGGACCCAGAAGGGCGTCGGAGGTGGGACTGCTCACGCCCCCAGAGTACGGGGCACATCCCCCCACCCCAGGCCACCGGCCCCCTCCGGGGTGGGCGGGCACCACGTGCACCCCTTGCTTGAACGGTCACCCGGGGTGGGTGGGCAAACCCCGGGTGCCCCCTTCTTCCTTCGCACCCGGGGTTGGTGCCGGCCGGGGGTGGGTCACGCAGCCCGGCGTTCACGGGGTGCCGCTGCGCCCACCCGTGCCGCCCCTAGCGGCACGATTGCCCGCAGTAACGAGGCTTCGCCAG
>NZ_JBMNDS010000107.1:0-31203 GCF_052543295.1 Streptomyces sp. SAS_270 | reverse complement strand
ACTCCGGCGAGTACTTGCTGGGTGGCGCCACTTCTTCCTCGTTTCCTGTTCAGGACAACCCTATTGGATCCCTGTCCGGAAACTTCGTGGCCCCTCAGAACCCCCGCGAGAACCACGTCGGCACGCTTGCTTGTGAGAGGCAGCCCGTACTCGATGAGCATTTCGACCTGGCCGAGATCCGAGTCGACCAGCGCGTTCGCGAGCACGGGGAGGCTTCGCTCCCAGGAGCGGATCTCGGATCCGCCGGGCTTGTGACCATGCATGTGGACGAACTGGTCGGTGAGCCGGAGAAAGAGTGAGCCGGCGTGGATCTCGGCGGCGACCGCGGCAGCAGAGTCGCGGAACAGCAAGGACAGCCCCCAGGCAGCACGAAGTAGCTCGTGCGGGTGGGGGCATGTCCTTCAAAACTCCACCGAAGCGGAGCGGAAGCCCGTCGGGCCGCGTTGACGATTGCCTGAACTCTATCGAAGGGGCTGTCAGGCCGCCCCACTCGGCTGCTGAAGCACAAGCGCCGCTCAATGATGTGACCGTAGAGTGATCAGCTGTCGGATGCGGCCCGACGGGCTTCCCTCAGGACATGCCCCCACCCGCACGAGTTTCTCGTGCCCTGGGGGATTTCCTCGTGCTCCTGCTGCAGCTTCCTGCGGTGGACCTTCTCAGACTTGATCAGCGGCGCCTGCTGCTGTCCCATCTGGCCGCGCGTTGGCTGTCTTTCAAGAAGAAGGAAGTCAGTGAAAGCGAGAAGGAGGCCTGGAAGGAAAGCCTCATCCAGCTCGCTACCGACCTGGTGAGTGCTGGCCGCGGCGATGTGCGCATGCTGGTGGAGTGCAAGCCTGAGGGTGCCAAGGCAGCGGTGGATGTCGTCCTGGTGGGACGGCACCCGGAAACGGACCGGGAATCGGTTCTGTTGGTGGAACTCAAACGGTGGAGTTCGGTCTCGCACAGCGCCGAGAAGCCCGAGAAGGTTGTTGTGCCCGGCATGCGGGAACCAAAGCGGCGCCCCAGCGACCAACTCAAAGCCACGTATGAATTCTTCACCGGCGACGAGGGCCCGCTGAAAGGCATGCAGATCGAGTTCGCAGGCCTCTCCTACCTGCACAACGCCCAGGGTTCCGACGTGGACCCCTTGTTCTCCGCCCACACCTCCACGGGGCCGCACGCGCTGACCATCACGGCCGACACACGGGCCGATCTCCTCGCCGACCTGCGGGAGCGCTTCGCGGAGAACGGAAGCGCCTCGGCGGCGGAGAGGGTTTTGCAGCGGCTGGCCATCCGGAACACTCCCCTGCTCACCGCCATGGTGTCGTCGCGCGGCGAAGACACCGTGTTCACACTGCGAGGTGAGCAACGTCGGGTCTTCCGGGACATCCGGCTGGCCGTGGAGCGCCTTCCCGCGAACGAGGAACGCGCCGTCTTCGTCGTGGAAGGCGGCGCCGGAAGCGGCAAGAGCGCGATCGGCCTGGAACTGCTGGAGCACTTCTCGGCAGCTGGACGCACCGTCAAGTACGCCAGCGGCTCCCGCGCGTTCGACGCGGCGATGAAGAAGCACGTCGGCTATGGAGACGGAGAGTTCCAGGACAGATTCGTCTTCTTCAGCAGCTTCATCACCCCGCCGCAGCCGCCGTTGGATCTGCTCATCTGCGACGAAGCACACCGCCTGCGCGAGCGCTCGACGTCCCGCTACCTGCCGGAGGAACAATGGGGGAAGCAGCCGCAGGTGGATGATCTCCTCGACGCCGCCCGCGTGACCGTCTTCCTGCTGGACGGAAGCCAAGTCGTACGTCCCAACGAGGTGGGGACGGTGAAGCTGATCCGGGCAGCCGCGGAGAACCGTCACATCACCCCCAGGATGTACGAGCTCCACAAGCAGTTCCGCTGCAGCGGCAGCGACCGGTATCGCGACTGGGTCCACGATCTCCTCGGCATCTCCGATCGCGAGCCGGACATCTGGATACCCGACGGCCTCATGCACATCGAAGTGGCGGACAGCCCGGAGGAGTTGGAGCGGATCATCCTGGAGGAGAACGAGGCAGGGGCGAGCGCGCGCATGGTCGCGGGGTTCTGCTGGCCCTGGACGCCGCTCCGCAAGGACAGGACGCTGGAACCTGATGTGCGCATAGGAGACTGGCACCGCCCGTGGAACGTCAAGGGTGACAGATCCGGCGCGAACGACGAACCTCCGGCCAAGCTCTGGGGCGTACGGCCAGAGGGCGTCGACCAGATCGGGTGTGTGTACACCGCGCAGGGGCTGGAGTGGGACTGGTGCGGCGTGATCATCGGTGACGACATGGTCTGGCGCGAGGACCACTGGGAGTACCGACGCGCGACGCTGACCCACGACAAGGAACACGGCGTACGGCGGGTGCGGACGCCGGGCTCGGCCGACGAGATCATCCGGGCCAGGAGCAACGAGCGATTCGACGAATGTGTGCGCAACGCCTACCACGTGCTGCTGACCCGGGCCAGCCGGGCCACGGTGCTGTATTCGACAGACGCCGAGACCCAGGCATACCTGAAGAAGTTGGTCGGCTCTGTCGAGGACGACGGCCTGCGCCCCACGTGGCACAGCCTGCCGCCTGAAGCACGCGGTGTGCGGCTCCCCCCGGTGCCGAAGGGCAGGCGCAGGCGCAGGAAGCGCCCGAAGGCCGGACCGCAGGATCTGCAGCTGAGCTTCGATTCTCTGGGCTGACGTTCAGGTCAGTGGTGGGGTCCGAGGACCCCACCACCCTGCGGCTACAAGCCGCAGACCCGTGCCGCCGTCTGCACGACGCCCCACAGCGCCTTGGCCGCGAGGCCGGCGGCGATACGGAGCGCGAGCTCGCGGTGCCACGTGCGCTGCGTCTGTGCGTTCTTGTCGGAGGCGATGCTCATGCAACAGCCCTTCTGCAAAGCTGCGAGGTAGCCCCCCGCCAAGGCGATAGAACGGGTCCTGCCCTACCGGGCGGTCCACACCACCGAAGTGGCGTCCACAAGGGATGCGCTCCACTGCCAAACCTGTGCAGTCCCGACCGCACCTTCCGAAGAAGAGACACGGCGCGATGCAACGGTAGCCGAACTCCCTTGATTCCACCGAGACTTGCAGACCAGCACTCCCACCCGCGCCCGACTCGAGGCATTCGACACTCTCATCGCCCTCCAGCCCGCCACACTCGTGCATCACATAGAGTGATTGGGTCACTACTCCGATTCTCCATACTATGATTCACTTGAGTATGTTCAACATGAGCAAACTCGAGAGGTGACCCATGCCAGGCTTCGTAGGCCGTACATCCGAGCTGGCTGCCCTGGAGCGTCACCTCGCCTGGGTGCGCGACGGGCGGGGCGATCAGCGCGGCCGGGCCCTGTTGCTCCGCGGCCGGCGTCGGGTCGGGAAGTCGCGGCTTGTGGACCTCTTCTGTGAGCGCGCCCAGGTGCCGTACGTCGTGCACCAAGCCACGCGGGGCGAGGATGCCCACCGGGAACGGGCCCGCTTCCTCGCCGAGGTCCGGCACTCCTCACTGCCCGACACAACCCTCCTGGCCGGCGTCACGACCGTCGCCGAATGGGACACCGCCCTTCGTCAGCTCGCCGCGGTGCTCCCGGACGACGCCCCCAGCATCGTCGTACTCGACGAGCTGCCCTGGATGCTCGAAGGCGACCCGGTTCTGGAGGGCACCCTGCAGACCGTGTGGGACCGGGTACTGAGCAGGAAACCCGTACTGCTCGTCATCATCGGCAGCGATCTCGCCATGATGGAGCAGCTCTCCGCCTACGGCCGCCCCTTCCATCAGCGAGGCGTCGAGATGGTGCTGGCGCCCCTCTCCCCCTCCGAGGTCATGGCAATGACCGGGCTCCCGGCCGCGGACGCCTTCGACGCCCATCTGATCACCGGCGGCCTGCCGCTCATCTGCCAGGAGTGGCGGGAAGGCGAGAGCCGCGTCGACTTCCTCTCCCGCGCCCTCGACGACCCCACCTCCCCCCTCCTCGTCTCCGGTGAGAGGGTGCTGGCCGCTGAGTTCCCCACCTCCCTCCAGGCCAGGCACGTGCTCTCGGTGATCGGGAGCGGTGAACGGACCTTCGGGACGATCGCCGCGAAAGCCGGGGCAGCGGACCGGCCGCTCCCGCCCGGCTCGCTCAACCCCGCCCTGCGCACCCTCGCGGACAAACGACTCGTCGCCGTCGACACCCCGCTCTCCACCCGTCCGGGAGACCGCGACCGCCGCTATCGCGTCGCCGATCCCTACCTCCGTTTCTGGCTCGCCTTCCTGGAACGGGGGATCCAGGAGATCGAACGTGGGCGCAGTCGAGTCGTGGTCGAGGCGGTTGAACGCGGCTGGACCTCGTGGCGCGGGCGGGCGATCGAACCCGTCGTGAGGGAGTCGCTGGCCCGGCTGCTCCCCGACAACACGTGGCCGGAGGTGCGGGAAGTGGGCGGCTGGTGGCCCCGTACGAACAATCCCGAGGTGGACCTGGTGGGGGCGGACCGGTCGCCGGCGCGCGAGATCGGGTTCGTCGGCTCGATCAAGTGGCACGAACGCGGCTCCTTCGACCACCGCGCCCTGGCCGCCCTGGCCCGGGACGCCTTGGCGGTGCCCGGCGCCGACGAGGACACCCCGCTGGTCGCGGTGTCCCGCTCCGGGTTCACGGTGGACGGGCCGGCGGCGACGTACGGGCCCGAGCAGCTGATGGAGGCCTGGGGGTCCGTCGCGTGAGGTGCATGAGAACTGTTCAGAGTCCAGAAGGCAGACGAGTCGCGCTGTGCGCCGCGTTCTGTCCGGCCGCGACGCCCTGAGATCGTTGCGTCGGCGGACGTGGACATCACACGTCAACGGCCCAGCCATTCTGGTCGGCAATGCTCTCCTGTGCCGCGCGTCAATGCAATGCGTTCGTTTCGGCAAGGGGCTCACGAGATCCTCTGTCCTGCGCGCTGCGCTGCCCGCCCGGTGGCCAACTGGCGAAGCAGCAGGGGCTTCCGGGTATCAGAGGCTTCCGGGCAGGCGCCGCCGCAGCACCATGCCGTCCTGGCTGAGGTGAACAACTCCGACGCACGGGCCCTGATGCTGCTGGTGTGTGCGCCGCTTCTTGCGGTGCACGAGCGCGGCGGCGCCCGCCGACGCGCACTAGGGACAACGGCGGCCCCGATCCCCCGGCGGCACGCTCCCGCCCCGTCCCCTGTCACCTGCTTTTCTTCTGTTTCGGGGCGAGCGCGGGGGTGTGCAGAGGGGGATGTCGGGCTGGCGACCAGGCCGACGAAGGCGTGGTGACCTGCGGGGATGCCGTCCGCTGCGTGGGAGGACGCGGTCAGTTGTCGGCGGGGATGTCAGCTCGGATGTCGGCCCTGGTCTGGGCGGTGTTGTCGCTTTGTGACCGTGGTCGGGCCTGCGTGGACGCAGGTGTGGTCGGGGTCGGCTGTTGCTGTGACTGGTGCGCGGCGCCGTACAGGACGGCGCCCCATACGAGGAGAGGCGGGCCGACGAGATGATCGACGTGGATGCGGGCGGTGGCGACCGGATGGCGCTGGCCGTGCTGGTGCAGTACCGGATGGCCACCACCGAGCAGCTGCACCGGGTGATCGCCCCCGGGGTACGCATCGAGCAGACCCGGCGGCGGCTGGCCAAACTGCGCGATGAAGGGCTGGTCGAGCGCATCACCCTGCCCCAGGCGGGACGGCTGCGCGTGTGGTTCCCCGCCTCCTACGGTGTGCAGATCGCCTCTGAGTGGCCGGAGTTCCGCGGGCGGCGGCCATCGAAAGGGATCGCCGATCCGACCGCCGGGCGGCTGCGGATGGGACACGCCCTGACGGTGACCGAGACCGCGCTCGTCTTCATCGAGGACGCCCGCAGCCGCGGTGAGCTGTGCCGGCCGCTGGACTGGATACCCGAGGTCTACCACTCCCTTGGGGCCGGCGAGGCCGTCATCCCTGACGCCCTCATGTACTACCGGAGTGGCCGTGAGGGCCGGGCAGGGTCGATGTTGCGGGCGTTCGTCGAGGTCGACCGGGCCACCATGGGTCCGGAACGGCTGGCGGCGAAACTCACCGCGTATGCCCGCCTCTACGGCTACGTGCCAGTGTCTCCGGGGCAGCGGCGGCCGGCATTCGGGCAGGAGCCAGTGCACGAAGCATGGCGGCGGCACTATCCGCTCTTCCCTCGCCTGTTGTTCGTCCTGGACGGCACCGGCCCCGCCGGCGTCACCACCCGCATCGACGCCCTGCACGCGGCCGCCAAGGACCCGGCAATGACGCTCTTCCTGCATGCCGTCCCCGCCCTGGCCGCGCCGCTGGCGGACCTGCGCGCCCAAAGTCCCTCCGAGCCCGTGTGGCACCCCGTAATGGACCCCGACCGCAAGGTCGCCTGGAGCTGGTCACCGCATGGGTAGGTGCTCTGCGGAGCCACCGCACACTGCCCACCACTCTCGTGTGGCGGCTACACAGGGCCCGACCACACCCGTACCCCGACCATGGCCACACCCGACCACGGCAATGCGCGACGAACTGCGCACCGGGCACGCAGCGCACCCAGCACTTCCAAGATTCCCCGCAGGCATGCATGACCTGCGCAGCAGCTGCGCAGGCCTCCCGACCCCGTGCGGCGGCTGCGCAGCGTCCGACCACAGACCCGACCACAACCGCGAAACCCCGACCATGCACCCGACCACGGCAATGCGCAGCGGATGCGCAGCTCTCGTGGACGGCTGCGCAGTCAGATGATGCGGGCGCGAAGGAGTAGGCCGTTGTCCTTCCATTTGCCGTGGTCGGGCTCATGGTCTGCCCCGTCCAGAGGGCTCACCACGCGTGTGCGCATCGAGCTGTCGCCAAGTGCGGGGCCGTTGCGCATCGTTGGACAGGCGATGTGCCTCCGGCTATGCAACCGGCCAGGGCCCTGCGCAGTCAGGTTGCGGTCGGTGCCTGCGTACCATCACGCGGCCTGCGCAATGGGCTTGCAAGTGCGCGTCCCCCACAAGCTGGAGGCCGATGCCACCGACTGCATGTCACACCTTCCGCGTGCGCAGAAAGCCGAGCGAGGGCAGCTCCTCGTCACGGCACAGGCGGTCGGCAGCGCCGCCGACCGCCGGTTGTAGGAGTTGGTAGTCAGCGCTGTGGGGCTGGCCCAGTAGATGGCCGATCGCCACAGCACACGACCCCCGCCCTTGCCGCGAGGCTCGGGCAAGATAGTAGGTTCTCGGGGTGCCAGGCCCAGGAACAGTCGACGAACCGTATGCCCCGCGGGCCGACGACCAGCCGAGCCGGCGCAGGCCCGACCCCTGACCGTACGCGTCGGGTGGCACGGCCCTTACCGGCAATCTCACCCTCACAAAGCGACGCTCGATAGCACCCTTGACCGGCCATGGCGCTGCTGCACCGTGGCTATCTCCCCAAGGTGGATGTACGTCCGGGATCGGAGGGACGTTCGAGGCTTTCCCGGATCACGCTGTCGCTGGCGCGCAAAGCCGCCATCAGTTCTCCTCGTAGCTCGTCCGGGAGGATCCCTGCGCCGAGGGCGCAGGTGCGCACCAGAGCGCGGCAGTCCTGCACTTGCCGGTCCGTGGCGATCTTGGTGAACAGAGGATGAGCCAAGTTTTCGCGTGCCACGTAGCCGTCTTCGGCGTCCGTCGTCCTGCGATGGAGGTCCTCGACGATGCGGTGCGCGGCGAGCGCCTCGGCTGAACCAATCGCATCAAGGACTGTAAGTCCGAGCCGGGTATCGAAGACGGTCGTTCCCGGGTAGATCTTCCGTCCGGAGTAAGCCGTCACCAGGTCCGCCAGGTGGCCGTCGATCGGGTGCCCGGCGTCGCGGCGGCATAGAACGGTCAGGCATGCCGTGACTACTTGCTCCCACGCATCGCCGGGCACCGTGTCGGCAAGGAGGAGAGCGGCCCACGCGGTGTCACCCGCAACGAGGGCGGCGAGTACGGCGACCTGCCGACCGTCGAGCATCCGCTTTCCGATGCCATGGTGGGCTTCGATGTGTGCCAGCGCCTCGGCCCATCGCCCCTCTGTGGTGAGGGTGCGTGTGCCGTCTGCGAGGAGGACGCGCCACAGCCACGCGCGAACTTCCTGGCGGTCTTCGCCGGTCGCAGTGAGGTCCCCAGGTACGTTGACGCCCTCGAACCGGGCGGCTGTGCCCGTCTCGACGGCCTTGTACAGGCTGAGGAGTCGCTCACGGCCCTCATCGGCGTGACCGGCGCGGATCTGGAGACGGGCCAGGTTGACGACCGGTTCCAGTCCTCGGATCGCGCTCATGCCGGGCAGGGGGCTGGCATGAAGGTAGACGGCGGCGTGCTGGTGGCACATCTCGCTGGCGAGGTCGGAGAGGTCGAGGTCTGAGGCGACGAGCGCGGCCTGGTTGTAGACGGCCGATGCGAGCCCCTGGTCGGTCTCTTTCACCGCAGTGTCGGCCAAGTCGGCGAGTGCGTGTACGCGTTCAGGCAGGGGCAGGCAGGCGGGGCGGAATCGGGCGACGAGCGGGAAGCGCTGGGCTATGGGGCCGCGTGGGTCCATGAATCCCCCAGGTCGAGAGTGAGGACTGCTGAGGCGACGGTGCCCGCCAGCCGTATGCCGACGGGCACCGTCCGCTACGCGTGGGGCGTCATCGCCAGTCGACGACGATGCGGTTCAGCGGCGTGTCGAGGGCGAAGAGACCGGGGCGCTGCTCGATCTCTGGGGCGTCGAGGGGCTGGATCTCGAACGTGGCCTCACGGCCTCGGTACTCCCTGTCCCAGGTACGGATGGTGTCGGCGACCTTCGCGGTCAGCTCATCACTGCCGGGGCCGCGGCCGACGACGCCGAACTCCCAGAGCCTGTCGCCCTCGGGGGTCTTCTCCTTGGACACGCGCCGGGCCAGGTAGGTGACGGCGCCCTTGTCGACGATCGCAGTCGAAGAGGGGTAGGGGTCCTCTGCGAGCAGGGTGCCCTTGGCGCTCTGGGGGAACAGCATCCGAATCAGACCAGAGGGGAAGCAGCAGGTGACGAACAGTTCCATCCACTCCGGCGACTCCATGGCGCGGACCGTCATGCCGGTCCACTCCTCGGTGCGCGGCTGGTCGAGTACACCCGCGAGGGCATCGACGTCGATGCTGAGCCCGGCGGGGGCCTGAAGTCGTACGGCGCCGTCCGTACTGAGCGGAATCATTCGGCGGTCGTCGTCGGCGATGCCCCGCCGAAGCGGCATGAAGGTGTTCATCTCGCTGCCGAGAGAGACCCATCGACCGTCCCGCTGCTCGTAGGCGATGGAGCGGGACACGGTGCCCTTGAGCCGCTGGGGGACGAGGAGCCGGCCGCCGGGGGCGAGCTGCTGCAGCCAGGCGTGCGGCACGCCGTGCGCGCCGACGGTGGCGGTGATCCGGTCGTACGGCGCTGTTTCGGCGTAGCCGAGTGCCCCGTCGCGGGTCACTGCCTCAACGTTGTTGATTCCGGCGGCGGCGAGGTGCGTGCGGGCGCCTTCCACGAGGTCGTCGTCGACGTCGAGGGTGGTCACGTGTCCGTTGTCGCCGACCAGGTGGGCGAGCAGACCGGCGTTGTAGCCCGTGCCGGCGCCGAGTTCGAGGATGCGCTCGCCGGGCTGGGCGTCGAGCTGGTCCAGCATGAGGGCTACGACGCCTGGCTGGGAGGCGCAGGAGATGGACGTGCCGTCGGTGTCGTACTTGATATGCACCGGTGCGTTGGCGTAGGCGTCTTCGAGGGACGTGTCAGGCACGAACACGTGACGGGGCACGGTCCGCAACGCTGTCTCGACGGCGGGCGTGCGGGCGTGTCCGTCCGCACGGAGCTGGTCGACCAGGGCGTTGCGGAGGCGCTCGGCGTCCGCCGTGAGGGTGGCGATCGTGTCGGTGTTCACCGCGCTGACGCTATCGGCGTCGGCCATCGCCTCGGTGGGCGACTCGGTGTGGTCACTCGTTCCCATGACTACCTCTCGTGCGATGTGGGACAGGGCGATTTGGTCGTCCCGGAGGAGACCGGCTCGGTTGGCGTGGAAGATCACGTGGTGGGCGATGACGGCTCGCAGGCCGCGGGTGAGGGCGCCGCGGCCTGCGAGGTCTGCGAGAGTGGCTCCGACCCGTTCGAAGGCGGTCCCCCATGCCTCGTGCGCGTGGAGTGGGCCACCCGGGCGGCAGAGGCTGTGGGCATCGGCGGTCATGAGCTTGTGCATGGCCGCAGCCAGTTCGGCGGCTCGTTCGGGCGGTTGTGGAGCGGTGGCCGGCCGAAGGGCCGCGACCTTCGCCCATACGTCGCCCTGTTCGAACCAGTCGAGTCCAGCACCGCGCATCATGACGCTCGCCAGCAGGACGGCGGTCTCCTGGCGTCCCAGGTGCATCGGGCTCGTCTGGTAGGTGAGCAGGTGGCGGGAATCGCTGTGGAACAGTTCGTGGGCTGCGTCCATGGCCTCCGGGCCTCCGAACGTGTCGGTCTCGGGCTCGTAGACGCAGGGCAGGCACGACACGGCCACGCCGTCGCCGATGAGATCGCTCAGGAGCAACTCAATGGCTGGTGAGGGCTTGTCGGCGAGGTAACGCAGCGGCCAGGGCTGCTTGTTCATGAACCACCAGCCGGTGAGCTGCCCGTCGGCCTCGGCCTCGATCAGGGTGGGGCCGAGGCGTTCGACGATGGTGCATCGGGCCATCTCGCGGTCGACGAAGGTGATGTTGTGCTGCTGCCAACGGTCGGGAGGCATAGAGATCCTTCGGTCGGTGGATCAAGCGATGAGGAGGCATGCGTCCCACGCGGACCGGGGTGGTGCGGCGGTGCTGGGCGCGAGCAGGGCCAGGGCTATGCCGGCGGCGCCGTCGAGTAGGCCGGGGCCGCCTTCCTCGTCGTGTATGAGCGCCGTGGCCATGAGTTCGGGGTCGATGCCCGGTGGGTTGACCGCAGCCAGGAGCGGCGGGATCGCGGCGCGGAGCTTCTCCGCGGTCGAGGGGTGGGCGTCGTCGGCCGTACGCGCGGCAGCGTGCGCGAGACCGGCGAACCCGTGACAGAGGCCGTTGTCCGTCGTAGCCTTCAGCTGCTCAGGATCGGAGAGGGCGGCCACGAGCGCGTTCTCCGCGTCGATCTGGCGGCTGGCATCGCCGAGGGCCAGCGCGGCAAGTTGCTGGGCGCGGGCGAGGCCGACGGTGCCATAGCACCAGGACGGCCGCCTGGGGTCTGACGAGCCGAGAGGCCTCCTGCGCAACTCTCGCCGAGCGACCCAGTACGGCCAGACCGGTCCGCCGCTGGCCTCCTCCTTCCAGCAGTCCAGCCAGGCCAGGATGGTGCGCAGTGCTGCGTGATGCCCGTGGGTGGCGGAGCCGTTCCGAGCGGCAAGGGCCAGGAGCGCAAGCACACCGCCGATGCCGTGCGCCATACCGGTGTTGGCGTGTCCGCCGCGGAATCGGTCGTCCGGGCTGCCCGAGGGCCCGGTCTCTGCCCACCAGCCCGGCAGGGTCTCGCCGTGGTGGGTGATCGGTTCGGTGAGGCGCACGCAGTAGTCGAGAACAGCGCGCGTCGTGGAGCTGCCGGGGTCTCGGCGCAGTAGGTAGGTGCCGTATCCGGTGAGGCCCCGAATGGCGTCGAACTCGGCGAGCTGCGGCAGGCGTCCGGCGTCGATGCGGCGGTGTGCGGCGCCGAGACGGCGTCCGACGTCGACTGCGATCTGGGCGTCCATCGCGTCGAGGGCGCGTTGGTAGGAGCCGGGAAGGTGGTCGGCGGCACAGGTCAGGGCGTGGGCGAAGGCGGGTACTCCGTAGAAGGGGTGGCTGTCTGGGCCGCTGGTGAGCGGCTGTCGGGAGGCGGCGGTGAGCCAGTCGTGGGCGCGGTGCCACGGGCCGAGGCCGTTCGCGGCCAGCTCGATATGCAGGAGCGCGATGCCGGGCGGGCCGTAAGCAAGATGCTGCCGGTCCGAGGAGAGCGTCCTGGAGCCGAGGGGCACGGTGTCGGGGTCGGCGAGCCGGACGGCGATGGCGTCGACCAGGCCGAACGTGGGGTGGGCGGTCACGAATCCCTCCCCCTGCGGGCGGTCCAGGCGAGGGCGGCGGCACGAGCGAGGTAGAGGCATACCTCTTCCTCCGGAAAGTTCACGGCGACGTGGCGTACGAAGTGGACGTGCAGCAGGGAGGCCAGAACGTCGTCGAAGGCGATGCCCTGAGTGTCCGGTCCGGGCAGGTGCGGCCGGTACCTGGCGAGCGCCGTATCGCGGTCAACCCATCCCGACACGATGCCGTCCCCGCCCGGGACATGGCGCAGCGCCGCCCAGTCGTTGGACGGGTCAGCGAGCCGTACGGCGTCGGTGAATTGCGGACGCGGCACAGGAGCGGGGGCTGGCGGCGGGATGTGGTCAATCAGCCACCGCATCCCGGCTGCGGTGCTGCCGAGGAACGCGGAGGCGATGGCGACGGTGTGGGCCCCCACCAGCGTGCGCAGTCCGGGGCACTGTGGCTGCGCGAGCTGGGCCAGGATGGCGCGCGAGTCCGCCCGGAAGACCTCCTCAGCAGCCGCCCATGCGGCGCCGGAGCCCCAGCGGCCCATCTCACGGTAGGAGGTGGGATAGCGCAGGTCGGCCAGCAGGCTCATGCTTCGTAGGTCGTCGGCCCAGGCGCTCACCGTTCGGGCTGTGTCGGCGAAGGCTTCCGGGTCGGGGAGGGCGATGCGTACGCGGAGGTGTTGGTCCGGGTCGCGGAAGCGGATGAACCACCACCGCGGGTTGCCGAGTTGTTCGAGGAGGCCGGGCAAGTGCCGGGAGAGCAAGACGTCTTGGCGGCGGGGGTCGCCGTACAGGGCGGCCAGAAGAACCGAGGAAGCGGCAGGCGTCTGCATCTGAGCCGCAGACAGGGCACGGGCCCGGCTGGGGGCCGGCAGTAGCGACCAGGCCGACGGCCTGGTCGCTTTGAGGGGCACCACGACCTCGTGGGCTCGCCCACCGCACCAGCCGTACGCCTCCGGTTTCGGGGCCTCGACCAGCACGGCCAGGCGTGAACGATCGAGGTGCCGACGCAGGAGCGCACGGTGGCCGACCTCGTCGAGGTCGAGGAAAAGGCGCCGGTCGTCCTCCACGAGGTGGACGCGGCGCGGCAGCCTCCGCCGGGCACGCCAGTCGCTGAGCGCGGCGTCCCATTCGGTCCGAGGGCTGGCATGGCCGGGCAGTTCGGACGCTTCCAGCCGCCAACATGCCGGTGCCAGCATGGTCCGGCCGTACCGCAGACGTGGAAGAAATGGCATCGCAGCGGCGGCGCCCCAATCGAAGACGGTGACCTGCGCGCACTGGGCGCGGGACAGTTCGGTGAGGAACCGCACCAGCGGCGGGGTGTGGGTGTGGAGGTTCAGCGCGTGCATCCCCACGGCCTCCACGCGGTGTCCTCGCTCGGGGACGGCGAGGTACATGCGGCGGCCGTCGCACCCCACAGCCAAGTCCTCCGGGGTGAGGACGGTGTCCTGCGGGGCGCGGTGTTCCTGAAGGCTGACCACGGTGGGTAAGACCTGTGGGGAGCGGGTGACGTGGGCACTCTCGGAGAGCAGGGACGGGAAAGACAGCTGCGCGGGCACGGTGTTGCCGTCGGCGGCCGGGAGGTCGGCAAGCTCTGCGATCAGGGCCGGCCGGTCGGCGGGGGCCAGCACGCGGAGGAATCGGCCCGTGGAGACGCCGACACCACGGGAGACGCTCACGACCTCCAGCCGGAAGCGCCCACGCTGCAGTTCCTTCAGACTGGACGCGTGCACGCGCACCCCGATCTCCAGGTGCGGCGGTAGCCGAGGCTCGTCGGGACCCACGTCCAGGGCCTCGATCTGTTCGTCCGTGAGGATCACTTCGTCACGGCCGTCGAGCGCGGCGGCCTGAGCCAGCCGTACAAGGGCGTCATCCCGAGCGGAGATGCGGGGCCTGCGTGCGCTGGCCGGAGTGCCTGGGTAGCCGTCGGGATAGCCGATGCCGCTGTCCGCGACGGCCTCCACGAGCGGCACCATCGTGCCGATGCCGTACCGCTCGTAGAACCTTTGGTGGTACTTGTTCCAGGCGGCGGTCCCGTACGGGCGGATGCTCAAGCGGGTCAGGATGAGAGCGGCGCGCTCGATCTCTCGGGCGACCGCTTCTGGCAGAACGAGCTGCGCGTCCAGGCGGAGGTCGAGCGCGACGGGGTGGCGACGCAGGCCAGGGACGAGAGCCCGCATCCGCGCCGCGACGCTGTCCCGGCCGCCGTGCGTGCCGCACTCCTCCAGGCCCGCCCGGACCGCATGGAGTTCGCGTACGGTGTCCGCGACCGGGGCGAGGCTTCCGGCGTCGATCGCGTCGAGTTGGCCCAACAGATACCCGAGGGCGTCGGTCTCGGTGCTCGGTGCGTGCAGGCTCGTGATCAGCACCCGCCGCTGGATCAGCTCCGTCAGCAGTTGACGCGCCTTCTCGGGACCGGCCTCGGAGAACTCCGCCTGGAGCTTGTCCACGAGGGTGCCGAACCGGATCGGCAGTCGGGTCGCGGCAAGGACCGCGTGCACCGGTCCGGTCAGGGCCAGAGACACCTCAACCGCGCGAGTCCGGTCGTCCTGGACGCCGGGCTGGAACGGCACGATGAGCCGGTCTCCCCGGTACGTCACGGTGTTGTTGACAATGACGGGCAGCCGTTCGAGGAGGTCCGGGCACGACTCCAACCGTGCGACCAGGGCCGCCAGCCACTCTGCCCCCGCGCGGCCGACGGCCACGTGCTCCTTGCCCCAGTCTGCACGCGCCTGCGGGCCGAACTCCGCAGTGGCCACGCCGGCGAACAGGCCGAAGGGTGTCGCCCGGTGCTGGGCCCGCAGCAGGTAGCGGGCCACGGACAGCGCCGCGCGATGCACATCACGGAGGGCGGGGTGCTCGGCCCTGCAAAGGGCCTCTACCTGCATGGCCAGGACCGGGCTGGAGTGCTGGAGTGCCTCGGCGACATCCTTGTCCGCCCAGACCGCGCGTAGCCACGCCGTGCAAGCAGACGAAGCACTGGGCGAGCGATCATCGAGATCAGGGCACGGAGGGAACGGCGGCGAGGACCGGGCCACGCCGCGCACGAGAGCGGTGGAACCGGTGCGGAACGCTGCGGGTGGAGCAACCACCAAGTACCTCCGTTGGTGAGAGGGCGGGCGGCAGGTGCCGCCGCGCGGAGACGCGACGGCACCAGACCGGGGTGACCTGGAGTCCGGGTCAGGCGACGTTGGTGGTGCAGGCGCCGCAGGTGGACCCGCAGTTGTCGTCGGTCAGGTTGACCAGGCCCGCCGGGTCGGCGATCTCGACGAGGGAGACGTCCAGGTCGAAACCGTCCGATGCCGCAGGGATCTGCGGGCGTACCTCGGTGCGGCTGGGAACTACGGTGCTGCGCGTCATGCTTCAACTCCTCGTAATCGTTGTGGTGTTACTGGGCTGGAGCGCCCACCAGGTGCCGTCACGGAAGCGTTGCCACACGGCTGCTCCGCGGACGGCTCCTGGCCGCCCGGCACGAGGGGGCGTGCTCCGCGTAGGAAGTTCCTCGCGGGTCGCCTGCCTCATGCCGGGAAGTCGTGTGCCGGGGGTCTGATCAAGCGGATGCCGGCCGCCGCTCCATGAAGTAGGCGAGCGCCTGGGCCTTGAGGCGATCGAGGCACGGCGCGCACGCGTGGAAGGGTGCGTGCTGCCCGCCCCACTGCACCGGGCCGAGCCAGATCACCAGGACTCCGGTACGCCCGCAGCCGAGCCAGCAATCACCGGTGATCCACTGCCACTGCATGGAAGGACGTCCCCTTTCTCAGCTGATCGGGATAGTCGATCTGGCGGCCTGGCAGTCGGGAGCGCAGGCCCAGAGCTGGAAGGGCAGGCCCCGGTGGCGTATCTCGCCCAGCCGTCGACCGCTCGCTCCCAGTGGCCGGACGCAGAGGGCGCAGTCCATGGCCATCTGCTGACGGGGCCGGAGTCGGGCCAGATCCGGAAGGGGCGAGGGTGCCGTGACCGGGATGCTCACTTGCCGCCCTCGGTACGGAGTTCCGCCCAGACCTCTTTGCCCCAAGGGCGTCTGTCCGAGCCGTGCAGGTCGTAGCCCCAGCGGTCGGCAACAGCATCGACGAGGAGCAGCCCGCGCCCCGATTCGTCGTCGTCAGCCGCCTGGCTGAGTATGGGAAGACGCGATGGTTCCCGGTCCACGACCCCGACACGCAGTCGAGTCGCGCTCGGCCGCCCGACCGTGAGGCGAATCTCGGGACACGGAGTGTGCCTGGAGGCGTTCGCGATGAGCTCCGTGATGATCAGCGCGGCACGGTCGACGAGGCCGTCGAGGTGCCACACGCCGAGGACGTCCCGAACGAGTTCGCGGCCGAACTCGGCCGTGGACGGCTCGCACGGGAAGGTCTGGCTGTACGTGGGATGGCCGACGGATAGGGCCTCAACTGGTGTTCTCAGACTCGTCATTGGGGTGGAGCCTTCGTGTCGTCTCGGCGCCCGGGCCGCCCCGGCGGAGGAACGTCGGGGCGGGGCCGGGCCGTCAACAGCCACCCGCACGGTGGGGCGCGGCGGGCGACCAGCACCCAGACAACTCCCTTTTCCAGCAGGCTGGTTAGGACGTTCACGTGCTCAGCCGACGGACCGGCCTAGGGCGTTTTGACCTCTCCTTTACCTGGCGGGTGGGGGTCGTGCGGGCTACCGTGCCCGCATGGACACCACCCGCAACACCGTTCTTGAGGCGTGGATGACCGAACACGGCTACAGCTCCAACAGCCTCGCCGAGGCCGTGAACAGTGCCATTGAACGGTTGACCGGACGCCCTGGCGGACTCGACGGCTCCTCCGTCAGGGCATGGAAAGCGGGGCGGGTCGCCTGGCCAAAGTCAGCCGCCCGCAGGGCACTTGAGGACCTGACCGGGCTACCCGCCGTCGCCTTAGGGTTCGTGCCACGGGGCCGGCCTTCGTCCACCCCGGCCCCACCGCAGCAGGAGGACCCCGACATGAAGCGCCGTACCCTCGTCGGCAGCATCGCGGCGGCTGCCGCCGCAGCAGCCGCACCCGGCACCGCATCGCCGCGCCGTATCGGCATGAGCGACGTCAACCGCCTCAACAAGCGCTTCGCCGAGATCATCGCCAGCGACCACCGCCACGGCGGACAACTCGGCATCGAACAGCGAGCCGCCGCCCTCGCCGACGAGGCACTCAACCTCCAGAACGCCGGCAGCGCCACTCAGCGCGTACGCAGCAACCTCTACGCCTCAGCAGCCGCCTTCCGCTCCTCCGCGATGTGGGCCGCCATCGACGGCCGGCGCTACGACGTCGCCAAGGCGCACATGCGCGAAGCCCAGGCCCTCGCCGAGATGTCCGGCGACCAGGCGATCAAGTTCCGCATCTGGAGCCACGCCGGCACCATGTACCGCCACATGGGCCGACCGGCGGACGCGTTCGCCGCCAACGACGTCGCCCGCAACCTGCACCTCACCCGCCGCGACCCCCTGTTCGCCTCCCTCGGCCTGGCCCGCCAGGGGGCCATCCACGGCGCTGCACAGGATCGCACCGGCATCCGCCGCGTGTTCGAGCAGGCCCAGGACGCCATGCTGCGCGCCGACCCTGCCGACTACCGCCCGGTGTGGATGCTCGCCTTCTACGATCAGGCCGAGTTGGACTCCCTGGCCCTCTCCGCGCACTTGGCGCTCGGCGACTACTCGACCGCCGAGTACCACGCCCACCGCTGCCTGTCCGCCCTCCGACCCCACATGATCCGGTCCCGAGCCATCACCACCACCCGGCTCGCCCACGCCCAGCTCGCCCAGGGCGCCCCCGACGCCGCCACGGCCACCGCGATGAAGGTCCCCGCCGAAGCCGCCACCCAGCACGCCCGGGTCACGCGCATGCTGCAGGAGTTCGGGGCCGCACTGCGCGCCACCGCGCCGGGCAGCTCCACCGTGCAGATCTGGACCGAGCACACCGCCACCTGGAGGATGGCCGCATGACCACGGCGCCCGCCATCGAACTGCGCACCTTCACCACCCTCGACACAGCCCGCGGCGACCTTCTCGACGTGTATGCCGACGTACGCGCCCCACTCCTCCACCTACCGAACTACGCGGTCACCGCGTTCGGCGAACGCCTGGACCGACACGGCACCGAGCCGGGGTTCACGGCCGTCCTCGCGTACGCGGACGGGCATCCGGTCGGCTACGCCTACGGCAACACCATCGAGCACGGCGACCGCTACTGGCAGCGCACCAGTCCGACGCCGGCGGACAAGTACACCGAGCGACCGGCCCTGGCCCTGAAGGAGATCGGCGTCCGACCGACCTGGCGGAAGACCGGCACCGCCCGCCGCATCCACGACGCCCTCCTCGCCACGCGTGATGAACCGTACGTGACGCTCATGGTCAACTCGGCTGCTGGGGACGGAAAGGTCCACGCACTCTACAGAGAGTGGGGGTACGAGGACATCGGGCAAAGTCAGCCGTCACCGGCCTCACCGGTCCTCACCGTGATGATCCGCGACACCCGCTGACCCAAGAGGCGGGCAGCGCAGGAATTGACTCTAGGAGCCCAGTCTCGGAGTAGAAGGTCTCCCGGCCGAGCACGCGCCCGCCTGGGGCGCCGCCTCCCGGTCGCACACCGAGTCGTACCGTCCACCACGAACCGTCGGACGCCTGCACCAGGTTGGCGTGATCAGTGTTCTGGACGGGGTGGTCGAGGTCGCAGTGCTACAGAACCGTGTCGGCCTGGCACAACTCGAGAGGGTCGGCGTGCATGCGACCGAGGCGCCGCGGCCGCGCTCGGTACCGCCTTGGGTGATCAGCAGGATCGCCGTCGTCCGCGCATGCGGCGGCGCCCCGGCTCGGGGAAACCAGTTCAGGATCTTCCATGCGTGTGACATCCGCGGCGTCTGTGTCGGCAGCAGTTCGGATCGCCGATTCCGGCATCGCCAGGGCCGCCCTGTACAAGCACCCACCGCCCGCGACGCACTCGTGGTGGTCGAAGCCGCCCGAGCCGGGATGTGCCATGGGGACATCCGGCCTGGGCGGCTTCGTCTTCGGTTTGGGCAGCCGTTGGGTGCTCGGGGGTTACGGGGTTGTGTAGGGGTCCTGGCTGAGGAGGTGGGCCTTCAGACCCTCGCCGACGCCGGGCTCCGGGGTGCCGGCCCAGTCCTTGATGAGCACGCCACCGGTGCTGCAGCCCCACGGGTTCCATGTCCACGCGAGATAACCCATGCCGTGCGCGTCGGCCCAGTCCACCAACCGCTGCATGTAGTCGAAGCCGCAGTTGTCCTGGCCGAACTCACCGATGACGACCGGCACCTGTTGGGCGAGCGGCGCGACCTGGCTGTCCCAGCAGGATTCGGTCGCGCAGGCGTTGAAGCTGTACGAGTGCCAGGACGCGGCGATGTTGTTCAACGGGTCGGTCGGCTTGTACGTCAGCCACTCCCGCATGTCGTTGGCCCACTCCAGGCCGCCCAGCATGAGGACATTGGTCGCGCCGGTGGTCCGGACCGCGTCGACCAGGTCCTGCATGCCGGCAGTTTCATAGGGCAGGCCGGTGCAGGTGCCGCCGTCACGCCAGCACGTCCAGCCGAGGGTCTTGTCCCAGTCGCTGGCGACCTCCGGGTACGGCTCGTTGAACAGATCGAAGACGACGGCGTCGTTGCCCTTGAACGCGCCTGCGACACCGGTCCAGAACTGAGGGGCGTACTGCGCGTCCGGCATCGGCTTCTGGCACGTCGCGGTGGCGTCCTTGCAGTGCCAGTCCGGCCCGTTGGTGTAGGCGCCCCGGGTCCAGTGCAGGTCGAGGATCGGGGTGATGCCGCCCGCCACCAGCAGGTTGACGTAGTCTTTGACGCCCTGCTGATAGGTGGCTCCACTGGGCGAGCCGTTGATACCGAGCCAGCATTCCTCGTTCAACGGCACCCGTACCGCGTGGATGTTCCAGGTCTTCATCGCGTCGACGGACGCCTGGTCGACCGGGCCGCTGTCCCATAGCCCCTTGCCCTGCACACACGCGTATTCACCGCTGGAGCGGTCCACACCCAGCAGCCGGTACTGCTTGTCGTCGGCAGTGACGATCTTGTTGCCGGAGACCTTCAGCTTCGGGGCCGGGCCGCCGGGGTCGCCGGGCGGAGTGACTGTGGGGCTGGGGGTCGGGGATGTCACCGAGCCGGTGCAGGTCACGCCGTTGAGCGCGAACGACGCGGGTTTCGGATTGGCGCTCTTCCACGCACCGGTGAACCCGATGGAGGCGGACTTGCCGGTGTCCAGCGCCCCGTTCCAATCCAGGCCGGCGGCGGACACATGCGCCCCGGACTGTGTCCACGTGGCGCTCCAGCCGTTGGTGACCTTCTGGTCGGAGTCCGGGAAGTCGAACGTCAACTTCCACCCCCGCACGGCGGCGCCGAGGTTGGTGATGGCCACGTCCGCGTTGAACCCGCCCGACCATTGGCTCTGCACCGTGTAGGTGACCGAGCAACCGGTGTCGGCTGCCGACGCGGGCAGGGTGGCGATGGCAAGGCCACCCAGGATCAGCGCACCGGCGGCGCCGGTGGCCATTAAGGCTTGACGACGTTTCACCTGATCTCCTCGTTGCCGTAAGGGACCGATGGAAGCGATGGGAGCGATGGGAGCGATGGGAGCGATGGGAGCGATGCACCATCGTTAATTCGGTGACTTATGAAAGTCAAGGTGCCTGCGACTGGCTTCTGGAGACCGGGAGGCGGCCGGAGCGAAAGGTCCTGCGCGGCCTAAGTAAAGTAAGGTGGCAAAGTCCGGAACTAAGGAGTACACGTGGCGACCAGTCCACTGTGGGCGAGCCGGCTGAAGACGCGCGGCTTGGTCCTCGATGTGATCAGGTCGGCGCGCGCGACCAGCCGGGTGGAGCTCGCGGCGGCGACGGGTCTGACCGGTGCGACCATCTCCGAGGTCGTGCGTGAGCTCATCGCCGACGGCCTGGTCGTCGAAGTCGGCCGCGGCGCGCCGACGGGCGGCAAGCCGCGCACGCTCGTCCAGCTCAACCCGCAGGCCCGGTACAGCGTCGGAGTTCAACTCGAACGCAACACGTGCGTGATCGTGGTGGTCGATCTGACCGGCCGGCAGGTGGCCCGGACATCGTTCCAAGGGACTGCGATGATGCCGCCGGAGCGGGCGCTGCCCCTGGTGGCGTCCCAGGTGGAGGCGCTGCTGGCCACCGCCGCTGTCGACCGCGGGAAGGTGCTGGGCGTGGGCCTGGTCGGCTACGGCCCGCAGGATCGGCGCGTGGGTACGTTGTTGACCCCGCAGCCCACCGAGGAGTGGCTCGGCTACCCGGTCGCACCGAGGCTCGCGGAGAGCCTCGGACTTCCCGTCCTGCTCGACAACGACGCCGCCGCGGCCGCGATCGGCGAGTACTGGCTGGGAGCGGTCGCGCCGCGCAGCACCTACGGCTGCATCTACATGGCCACCGGCATCGGTGGCGGGGTCGTGGTGGCCGGCGAGGTGTATCGCGGCAGTTCCTCGAACAGCGTGGAGATCGGCCACATCTCCATCGATGTCAACGGCGAAGAGTGCCCGTGCGGCAACGTCGGCTGCCTGGAGAACTACGCCGGCCCCTCCGCCCTGGTCCGGCAGGCCATGGCGATGCCGGAGCTGGCCCAGCGGCTGGCGCTCGCCCCGACCGACGACGGCTTTCTCACGGAGTTCGCGCGGATCGCGGCCGCCGCGAACGCCGGTGACCCCGAGGCCCGGGACCTCGTGGAGCGGTCGGCTCGCCATCTGGGGTACGCCGCCGTCACGATGTCCACCCTGTTCGACGTCGACACGATCGTGCTGGCGGGGCCGAGCTTCGCCGTGGCGGGCTCGATCTACCAGGCTGTGATCCAACAGGAGGTGGACCGACGCACGTTCGCGCGCCGGGTGCATCCGGTGCGGGTCGTGCCGTCGGTCAACGGCTCGGACGCGGCGGCGATCGGTGGGGCGGTCCTGGTCCTGCAGAGCGAGCTGACCCTCGCCCACCCGCAGGACGGAGTACGACCGCTGCTCGTCGGCACGGGCGAGAGCCCCTGACTCCCCGCGGCCGCCCGCGCCTCCCGCCTCCCGCCTCCCGCCTAACGGTGCTCGTACGCCGGCATGCTGCCCGCCTTGGCCACCTCCGCCGGGTCGATGTTCACGACCCGGCCCCGTGCGGCCGGGTCGGGGGAGGCCGCGGCCAGGAGTTGGGTGTAGGGGTGTTGCGGGGTGCGGATCACCTTGTCCGCAGGCCCCCGTTCGACGACTCGCCCCCGGTACAGGACCAGGATGTCGTCGGCGAAGTGCCGTGCGGTCGCCAGGTCGTGGGTGATGTAGAGGACGGCGAGGTTCTCCTCCCGCTGCAGTTGGGCCAGCAGGTTGAGCACATCCAGCCGGATCGAGACGTCCAGCATGGAGACCGGCTCGTCGGCCACCAGGACGGTCGCACCGGGCGCGAGCGCGCGGGCGATGGCCACGCGCTGGCGCTGTCCGCCGGAGAGTTCGTGGGGCCGGCGATGTGCGACGGCGGCGGACGGGAGACTGACCCGGTCAAGGAGTTCCGCCGCCGCGACCGTGGTCTCGGTACGCGTCCTGGTGCGACCGTGCAGACGCAGCGGGCGCGCCAGGTGGTGGGTGATGGTGTGGAACGGGTTCAGCGAGGCGAACGGGTCCTGGAACACCATCTGTACGTGGTGACGGTAGTCGCGGTCCGGGACGGGCGCCCCGTCCGCCCCGGTGAGAGTGACCCGCCCCGCGGTGGGCCGCTCCAGGCGGGCGATGATCCGGGCGATCGTGGACTTGCCCGATCCGGATTCGCCGACCAGTGCCACCGTGCGCCCCGGGGTGAGAGTGAAGGAGACCTCGTCGACGGCCCGCAACCGGGTGGGGCGAAGGCCCCCTCTGACCCTGAACTCCTTGACCAGGTCGGCCACTTCGAGCGCCGTCATGACGTACCTCCGGATCCTGCGAACGCCCCGCTCTCGCCGGTGAGGCTGGGGAAGGAGTCGAGCAGCCTGCGGGTGTAGGGGTGTTGTGGCCGGTCGCGTATGTCCTCGGCCGGCGCGTTCTCGACGATCTCCCCGTCGAGCATCACCGCGATCCGGTCCGCGACCTCAAGGAGCATGGGCAGGTCGTGGGTGATGAACAGGACGGCGAAGCCGATCTCGTCGCGAAGCCGCATGATCTCCTGGAGGATGCCCCGTTGCACGACCACGTCCAGCGCGGTCGTCGGCTCGTCCAGGATGACCGCCTGCGGATCGAGCAGCATCGCCATCGCGATCATCACGCGTTGCCGCATTCCCCCGGACAGCTCGTGCGGGTAGGAGCGCAGGCGCCTCGGATCGATGCCGACCATGGTGAGCAGTTCGGCGCAGCGGGCCCGCCTTTGCGTACGGGACATCTGCGGCCGGTGGGTGATGAGCACGTCCTCCATCTGTGCCCGGATGGTCAGAACGGGGTTGAGCGAGTTCATCGCGCCCTGGAAGACCATGGCCAGCTTCGCCCAGCGGAAGGCGCTCAACTCCTGTGGTGGCAGGGCGAGTACGTCGAGGGTGCCTCCCTCGCGGTCGTGGAAGGTCACGGAGCCGTCGGTGATCTCGGCGGGTGGCGTGTGCAGTCGGTTCACCGCGTACGCGAGGGTGGTCTTGCCGCAGCCCGACTCACCGACCAGACCGAGGATTTCACCCCGCCGCAGCGTGAGGGACACGTCCCGCACGGCGTGCACCGACTGTTCGCCCTGGTAGGTCACCGACATGCCTCGTACGTCGAGCACCACGTCTTCCTCGCGGCTCGGCTCGGCCACAGGTGCTCGGCGGGCCGCTTCCCGTGTCCGGCGAGGGAGGTTGCGCAGTGTCGGATTGATGATCTCGTCGATGGTGAAGTTCACCAGGGCGAGACCGCAGCCGAACAGGGCGATGATCAGCCCTGGCGGTACGAACCACCACCAGGCGCCGCGCTGGAGGGCGAAGCCGTTCTGCGCGTAGTAGAGCATCGTGCCGAGGGTCGATGAGGTGGATGCGCCCAGACCGAGGAAGGACAGGCCTGCCTCGCTCAGGATCGCGACGATCACCGCGAACACGAACTGGGAGGCCAGCAGCGGCAGCAGGTTGGGCAGGATCTCGACGCCGATGACCCTTCCCGGGCCCTCCCCCGCGACGCGGGCGGCCAGCACGTAGTCGCGGTTGCGCAGGGACAGGGTCTGGGAGCGCAGGACACGAGCAGAACCGGCCCAGCCGGTGATCGCCAGCACCAGGGCGATCGTCCAGGATCCGCGCTGCTCGGGCGGTACGAACGCGGAGATCACGATGATCAGCGGAAGCCCGGGGATCACCAGCATCACGTTGGAGAAGAGTGAGAACGCCTCGTCCACGACGCCGCCGAGGTAGGCCCCGACGATGCCGAAGAGTGCGGCGAGGACGGTGGCCAGGACTCCGACCGTGACGCCTATGTAGAGCGAGCCGCGGGTGGCGTAGGCGATCTGAGCGAGAACGTCCTGGCCTGTCTGGGTGGTTCCCAGTAGGTGGCCGCCGCTCGGGGAGGTCAGACCCATGTTGTCGATCCGGTCCGGGTCGTCGACCAGCAGGGGGCCGACGAGACCGAACAGGGCGATCGCGAGGATCAGGGCGGAGCCGACCACGAGCTTGGGTGACCAGCGCACGCGCCAGACATCGCGCGGGCGCGGCTGCACATCGGGGTTGATGTTCGTCATCTACGTGCCACCTCAGGGTCTTTGTGGGGTGGTGATCCAACGCCGCACGGGGCCTATCCGCTGGTCCGGGTGCGTGGGTCGATAAGGCCGTACAGCAGGTCGACGGCGAGGTTGGCTGCGAGCACGGTGACCGTGATGACCAGGAAGATGGCCTGCATGAGCGCGTAGTCGTTGTTCTGTACCGCCTGGAGCAGCTTCGAGCCGATGCCGGGGTAGGCGAAGACCTGCTCGGTGACGATCGAGCCGGCGACGACGAAGCCTAGGGAGATCGCGAATCCGGCGACGGAGGGCAGGATCGCGTTCCTCGCCGCGTACCGGATCATGATGCGTCGCTCGCTGAGGCCCTTCGCCTTGGCGGTGAGCACGAAGTCCTCGGCCATCGCGGAGACCATCATGTTGCGCGTGCCCAGCACCCAGCCTCCGACCGACGAGATCACGATCGTGGCCGCGGGCAGGATGCCGTGGTAGAGCGCGGACATGATGAAGTCGGTGTAGGGGCCGGGGGTGATGGCGACGTCGTACCCGCCCAGGAGGGGGAACCAGCCCAGCCCCGATCCGAGGGCGGCAACCAGGATGAGGGCGAGCCAGAAGTACGGCACCGCGGACAGTACGGTCGAGGCCGGCACCAGCGAGTCCAGCCAGGTGCCACGCCGCCAGCCCACGAACACGCCCAGCACGATCCCTGAGACGACCGCCAGGATGGTCGCGATCCCGACCAGGGCGATGGTCCAGGGCAGCGAGGTGGCGATGACGGTCGAGACCGGGGTCGGGAAGTCGCTCACCGAGATCCCGAAGTCACCGCGTATCAGGTTGCCCAGGTAGGCGGCGTACTGCCGGAGCAGCGACTCGTCCGTGTGCGTGCCGAGCAGGAGCTCGTAGGCCCGGCGCGCGGAGGGGTCCACCGCGCCGCCGTGCTGCTGGAGCTTCGCCATCAGGATGTCCGCCGGATCGCCCGGCATCATCCGCGGGATGAAGAAGTTCAGTGTCACCGCGGCCCACAGGGCGACCAGGTAGAAGGCGAACTTGCGCAGGTAGTACCGCATCGGTGCGCCTCACTTCCCGGCGGGCTTGAGACGCAGGTAGACCTCCGCGCTGTCGGGGGCCTGCCAGACGGCGGGGAAGGCGTAGAGGTCGGCGGCGGTCGGCCAGCCGGTGAACTTCGCGTCGTGAACGACGTTGATCGTGCCCTGGGTGAGCACCGGGATGTACGGCATGGACTGCTCGATGCGGGTCTGGACGGTGTCCAGGTAGGGCTGGCGCGCGGCGGTGTCGGCGGGGTTGACGTGCTTGAGCGCGTCCAGAGCCTTGTCGACCTGCGGGTCGGAGAAGCGGCTGAAGTTCGAGCCGGGTTTGGCGCCGACCTTGGCGGTCTGCGCGGTGCTGAGGAAGTAGGTGTAGAGGTAGTACGGGTCGGGTGCGGGCCCCTGGTAGAGGGAGTCGATGATCAACTGGTAGGAGCCGCGGTCCCTGGAGTCGACGAACTCGTTCCAGGACAACTGCTGTGGAGTGAGCTTGATTCCGGCCTTCTTGAGTTGCTGGCCGATCGTGTTCACCGCGGTGATGTAGTCGGTCCAGCCGGAGACGGTGTTGACCGTCAGCGACAGCGGCTTGCCGTCCTTGGCGTAGATCCCGTCGGAGCCCTTGGCGTAACCGGCGCTCTCCAGGGTGCGTTGCGCCTCGGCCACATCCGGCTGCATCGGCGCGGTCGCGTTCCGCAGCCGACCGGACATGAGTGCCTTGTCCCTGTCCGGCAGCAGGAGGCTGGGCGAGATCTCACTTGCCGTGCCGTCGAACGCCAGCGCGTTGAGCTGGGTCCGGTCGATGGCGTGGTAGATCGCCTGACGCACGGCCGGGTCGGTCTGCGGGCCCTTGCAGCCGAGGTCGGCGTTGCTGCAGGTGTCCAGCACGATCTGGTTCAGCGGTGTGATGACGGACTTGTAGCCGGGGTAGTTCTTCGCGACGTCCTTGACGCCGGGCACCGGGCCCGTCTGCCAGTCGATCTGTCCGGCCTTGAGGGCGGTCACCCCTGACTGGTTGCCGGAGAGTGCGGGATAGCGGATCCTCTTCACCGCTGGCTCCCCGCCCCAGTAGGAGGGGTTGGCCTTGAGCGTGTATGCCTGGGGTTTGAAGTCGTCGAGGAGGTAGGGACCGGTGCCGACCGGGTCCTTGAGGACGGCGACGCCCGGATCGGCGATGTCCTTCCACTTGTGCCGGGGCACGATGTAGGTCTTGCCCAGGACTGATGGGCCGTCGACGAAGGACGGCTTGTCGAAGGCGACGGTCACGTGGGTGTCGTCGACCGCCGTGGCGTGGCCCGCGTATCCGGCGTTGTTCATTCCCTTGTGCTTGGTGATCATGTCGAGGGTGAACACGACGTCGGCGGCGGTGAATCGCTGACCGTCCGACCACTTCACCCCGTCCCTGAGAGTGATCGACAGCTTGGTGCCGTCAGGGTTCCAGGAAAACTCCTTGCCCAGCCGGGGCACCGGGGCGTCCTTGCGGACGGTGTTGTAGAAGAACAGCGTCTGGAAGATCGTCCCGGTGCCGCCGATGACTGTCGGCGCGAACGGGTTGAAGTTGATCTGGTAGTCGCTGGCCTGCCCTGTGTAGGCGACCAGCGCCGGGGACTTGCTCTGGGCCGGCGTGCCGGACGACTGGCACCCCGTGGCGGCGAGCATCAGGGCAGCCATGATCACTACGGCGTGCCTTCTGGCACCGCGTCCTGTCGACAGCATGGTGATGTCCTCTCGTCCTGACGCTCGACTGTGTGGCGACACGGGGAACGCTCGACATTATTAAGACGGCTAAGAAAGGGGTCAATACTGACGACGTCACGTCATGAGCCCTGATTCGGGGCGCTACAGTCTCGACGCCCTCCCCCTCGCGACGCCGCCGGATTTCCCCACCGTTGACTTACTTAAGTTATCTGCGTAAGCATGGGAGCCGTCTCACGGCCGTACCCGCGACCAGCGACCAGCGACCAGCGAGGAGAACGCGGATGATCGCCAGAACGACGTTGCACGACGGCTGGAGCCTGCGAGCCACGGCCGGGCAGGTGCCGGATACTCTCGCGAACCGTCAGGTGCCCGCTCAGGTGCCGGGGAGCACCCACCTCGACCTGCTCGCCGCCGGTCTCATCCCGGATCCGTATCTGGACCTCAACGAATCGGCGCTGACCTGGATGCACCGCGTCGACTGGCAGTACACGACCACGTTCCGGGCAACGGAGCCGGGGGCCGGCGAACGGGCGGATCTCGTCTTCGACGGCATCGACACGATCGCCGTCGTCGAACTCAACGGCGACGTGCTCGGGCACACCGCCAACATGCACCGCGGCTACCGGTTCGACGCCCGTGGATCGCTGCGCGAGGGCCTCAACAAGCTGACCGTCTCGCTGGGTTCAGCGCTCACCCACGCCGAGGAGGCAGAGGCCGGGCTCGGCTGGCGCATGCGTGCCTACCCCCACCCTTACAACGCCATCCGGAAGATGGCGTGCTCCTTCGGCTGGGACTGGGGGCCGGACCTGCAGACCGCCGGCATCTGGAAACCCGTACGGCTGGAGCGGTGGACCGGCGGGCGCCTGGCGCAGGTGCGCCCGCTCGTCACCGTCGATCCGGACGGCACCGGCCGCATCGACGTACAGGTGGACATCGCAGACGCCGAAACCGGCGACGACCGCGAATACACCGTGGAGGTCACCATCGGCGACGTCCACGTACAGACAGTGGTTCGCGGCACCACCGCGCGCGTCACCGCCCTGGTGCCGGACGTGCGGCTGTGGTGGCCTGTGGGCTACGGCGCCCAGCCGCTGTACGAGCTGGCCGTGACGCTCCTGGCCGACGGGGAGCGTGTCGACACCGACCGGCGCCGGGTCGGGTTCCGTACCGTCACCGTGGACACCGAACCGGACGAGACCGGTACGCCGTTCACCTTCGTCGTCAACGGCAAACGGATCTTCGCCAAGGGCGCCAACCGGATTCCGGACGATCACTTCCTCACCCGCGTCACCGCCCGGCGGACGGCACGCCGCATCGATCAGGCCGTCGACGCGAACATGAACATGCTGCGGGTCTGGGGCGGCGGAATCTACGAGAGCGACGACTTCTACGAGATCTGCGACGAGCGCGGTGTGATGGTCTGGCAGGACTTCCCCTTCGCCTGCGCCTTCTACGCCGAGGAGGAACCGCTGCGGCACGAGGTCCTGGCCGAGGCCCGCGAGAACATCACCCGGCTCGTGGCCCACCCCTCGCTCGTCCTGTGGAACGGCAACAACGAAAACCTTCCCGCGTACACCGACTGGGGATGGCAGGAAGGCCTGGAGGGGCGGAGCTGGGGGCTCGGCTACTACGCCGATCTGCTGCCCGCGCTCGTCGCCGAACTCGACCCCACCCGTCCCTACGCACCCGGCAGCCCCTACAGCCCCGGCGATCTGCCGCCCAACGACGCCCATCACGGCACCCGCCATGAATGGGACGTGTGGAACGCGCGCGACTACACCCACTACCGTGACCATGTACCCCGGTTCTGTGCCGAGTTCGGCTTTCAGGGACCGCCCGCCTGGACCACCCTCCACCGCTGGATCCACGACGAACCGATGACACCCGGCTCCCCCGCCCTCCTGCTCCACCAGAAGGCCGAGGACGGCAACGGCAAGCTGCACCGCGGCCTGGAGCCCCACCTGCCGGTCCCGGCCGACCTGGAGCGGTGGCACTGGGCGACCCAGCTCAACCAGGCCCGCGCCGTCAGGTTCGGCATCGAGCACTTCCGCTCCTGGTGGCCGCGGACCGCGGGCGCGCTCGTCTGGCAGCTCAACGACTGCTGGCCCGCCATCTCCTGGGCCGCGGTGGACAGCGAAGAACGACTCAAACCCCTCTACTACGCCATCAAGCAGGCGTTCGATCCGCGGTTGCTCACCATCCAACCCCGCGACGGCAGGCCCACGTTGGTCGCTGTGAACGACCACGACCAGCCGTGGCGGACAACCGTGCTCGCGACACGGCAGACCTTCACCGGCAAGACGCTTGCCACCGCCGAGCTGTCTCTCGACGTGCCGCCCCGGTCCACCGCGCAGCTGTCCCTGGCCGACGACCTGCTCACCCCCGCCGACCCGCGCGGCGAAGTGCTGACCGCAACCGCAGGCGGCGCCCATGCCCATCACCTCTTCGGCGAGGACCGCGACCTGGACTACGACCCGGCGCCGTTCACCGCCGGCGTCCTGCCCGTGGACGGTGGCTACCGGGTCGACGTACGCGCCACCTCCTACGTGCGCGACATCGCCCTGCTCGCCGACAAGGTCGCCCCCGACGCGGTCGTGGACGACATGCTCGTCTCCCTGCCTGCGGGAGGGGCCAGGAGCTTCCTCGTGCGCACGTCGACAAAGCTGGACGACCCGTCCGCCTTGATCCGTCCAAATGTGCTGTGCTGCGCCAATTCCCTGGCCTGTGCCGCCGAGAATCTCTCTGCGGGGGGCTGACGGATGCGTCGAGGCGTCCCGGGAACACCCCAGGTCAACCGGGCACGGCACCCCAAACGCCAAACGACCCCTCCCCGGAGAAAACCCCAGGTCAGGGCCGTACAAGCAGACGAGTCGGGCTGTACGCCGGGGATAGTTGCTGTACTGCCGAAAACGCCCTCTGAGCTGCACTGACGTTCCCCGCGACCAGACGCGGTGCACATTGCGTGCACGTCTGCGAGAACAGGGCGTGCCACAACGTGGCGGCATGCGCCCGACTTTGTGAGCATGATCTGCTACCTCCCTCGGTTCTCGATGGGTGCTGTCACCGTGCCGCGCCGCGCCCGCTCGGCTCGGGGCACCAGAGCGACTTCAGGAAGTCCGGGTGGAGCCGCGAAGCCGTACAGCTCCTGGAAGGAAGCCGGCGCGTTCTCCCAGTCCACCTCCAGAGCGAAGCCGTACGTATCGAGCGTTTCTGCGAGCGTTCCGTGGCGCATGCGGGTCTGGACGCTCCGCGGTGGCACACCGGAGGCGATCAAGACAGCGTCCATGAAGTCGCGCAGGTCCCGGAAGGTGGCCGACTGCGGGACCATGGCTCCCTTGGCACGCGCCGCTTCCTTCGCCAGGTTGAAGGCGCGGCACAGTGCGCTCTCCCGCACCGGCGTCCCGTAGCGGCCCACGGTCACGAGGGCGTCGTACTCCTCGGGACGAGGACTCCAGCCTCGCTTCTTGCGGTGACGCACGACATCGGCGGAGGGAGGCACCGTCCGCCGAGCCATGTGCGAGAGATACTTGTCCACCAAGAAGGAGCCGATGGGCAGCACGGCGTAACTGTGGTCGGTCTTCAGCGGTGCTGCCTTGCCGTCCTGCCGCTGTTCCTCAATCTCCATCTTCATCAGCCGACACTTCATGTCGCTCGTCCGGACTCCGGCCGCCTCCATGCTCCGCAGGCCTTGGAGCGCTCCGTACCAGATCAGCATCTCGAAGTCGGGATTGATCTCCTCGCTCAGCGCTACAACGTGGGCCCACGCCAGGCGAGCCTTCTGCCTGCGCCCCTGCGGAAGCTTGATCCCGATGACCTGAGGGGCCTCGCGTTTGCCGGACAGGTGTCTGACCGTCTATTTCACGCGGCGATTCGCAACTTCTCGTACTCGGCGTGGACTTCGCGTGGAGGGCG
>NZ_JBMNDS010000106.1:0-31369 GCF_052543295.1 Streptomyces sp. SAS_270 | reverse complement strand
CGGCCGGAGACGGGGTATCAACATATCTGGCGTTGATTTTTGGCACGCTGTTGAGTTCTCAAGGAACGGACGCTTCCTTTGTACTCACCCGCAGAACATCTTCTGGGGCTTTCCTCCGGGCGCTTCCCTTCGGTCTTGCGTTTCCGACTCTATCAGATCCTTTCGGGCCTGATTCCCAGTCAGCGGGCTTGTCTTCTGCGGCTGTTGGGCCGTTCCGACGTCCCTAACTTTAGCGGATTCTCCCGGCAGTTCCTAATCGGGCTGCCGAGTCCAAATCGAATAGAATTCGGGCACGCCGAATTCATCCCATTGGGAGATCGTGCTGAAGGTTTGGGTGCCGCATCAGCGGCGGAGGTGCCACCGCAGAACCGTTACGGCTCCGTGGCAACTCGAAGAACCTTACGGACCGGGCAGGGCAGTGTCAACCTCCCCTGTCAAGATCTTTAATCCAGGTCGCTGAGCCGGCCGCCCGCGTCAGGCTGAGCGTGCTCCACGCGCCGTAGAAGACGGGTCAGGACCTCGCCCAGGACGCCCCGGTCCTCCGCGGAGAGGTCCTGGAGGAGGTCCTCCTCGAAGACCGTGGCCAGGCGCATCGCCTCCAGCCACTTCTCCCGGCCCTCGCCGGTGAGCTCCACAATGACGCGCACGCGGTTGGACTCGTCGCGCTCCCGGGTGACGAGCCCCTCCGTGACCATGCGGTCGATGCGGTGGGTCATCGCGGCCGGCGTCAGGCCCAGCCGTTTGGCGAGGTCGCTCGGGCCCATGCGGTACGGGGCACCGGAGAGGACGAGCGCCTTGAGGACCTCCCACTCGGCGTTGCTGATGCCGAGCGTGGCGGTCTGGCGGCCGTAGGCGACGTTCATCCTGCGGTTGAGGCGGCCCAGCGCGGAGACGATCTTCTCGACCTGGGGGTCGAGGTCCCGGAACTCGCGCTGGTAGGCGGCGATCTGTTCTTCGAGTGTCGGCTCACTGACGCCGGGGGTGTCGCCCATGGCCGAAGTATCGCACGGGGCCGCTTGGCGTTGAAGTCCTTCGAGGTGTACTGTTTAGGTCTTCTAACTTTAGCTTCGAAGTCTTCACCCCGAACAGCTACGCGCGGAGACTTCACGATCAAGGCAGGTGAAAGTGACCAGGGCGATGGGCGCAGCGATGCGCCGGATCCACGTCGGCAACGCACTTGGAGCGTTCGGGCTGGGCTTTACGGTCCCCTTCCTCTACGTCTATGTGGCGCAGGTGCGGGGACTCGGCTCCATGACGGCGGGCGTCGTGCTCGCCGTCTTTGCCGTGGCCGCTCTTGTCGTGCTGCCGTTCGCCGGGCGGGCCATCGTCCGGCGCGGCCCGCTTCCGGTCCTGCTCACCGCCCTGGTCACCGCCGCCGTCGGAGCAATGAGCCTCGGGCTCGCGAACAGCGCGACGACCGTGGTGCTGTCGGCGGCCGCGCTCGGTGCCGGGCAGGCCGTCATGCAGCCGGCGCTCGCGACGATGATCGTGGACTGCTCCACCACGGAGACCCGGTCCCGGGCGTTCGCCATGCAGTTCTTCCTGCAGAACCTCGGGCTCGGCGTCGGTGGTCTGATCGGCGGCCACATCGTCGACACCTCGCGTGCGAGCTCCTTCACGCTGCTGTTCGCGATCGAGGCGGCGATGTTCCTCGTGCTCGTCGTGATCATGTCGACGGTGCGGATGCCGCACGCTCCGAAGGTCGGCGGTGCGCCGCAGGGCAAGGGTGGAAGCCTGAAGCAGCTGATGGGCAACCGGGCCATGGTGCAGCTGTGCGTGCTGGGCTTCGTGCTGTTCTTCGCCTGCTACGGCCAGTTCGAGTCGGGGCTCTCCGCGTACGGCGTGGAGGCGGCCGGGATCTCGACGTCCGCGCTGGGTACGGCGATGGCGGCGAACACGGCGATGATCGTGGTCGCGCAGTTCGCCGTGCTGAAGTTCGTCGAGCGCCGGAAGCGGTCCCGGGTGATCGCGGCCGTGGGGCTCATCTGGGCCGTCGCCTGGGTCGCAGCCGGGTACGCGGGCCTCGGGCACGGGAGCCAGACCATGGCGACCGCCGCGTTCGTGTCGACGTACGCGCTCTTCGGTCTCGGTGAGGCGATGCTGTCGCCGACGGTGGCCCCTCTGGTGGCCGACCTGGCGCCGACGGGGCTGGCGGGTCAGTACAACTCGGCTTTCGCCCTGGTCAAGCAGCTCGCGCTGGCGATCGGTCCGGCGGTGGGCGGCCCGATGGGGGCGTCGCTGCACGCGCCGTACGTCGTGACGTTCCTGCTGTTCTCGCTGGGCATCACGTTCTTGGCGATGCGGCTGGGGCGACAGCTCACCCCGGTGCAGAACCAGCCGTCGCTGGCGAGAAGCCGCGTGGTCGCGCAGGGAAACACCCCGGCGGAGCCGGTACCGGCGAACGCCTGAGCCGGAGGGGCTGATTTCAGCCCGGCTTTCAGCCCGGCAGAACGAACTCGCACCACACCGCCTTGCCTCCACCCGGGGTGCGTCGCGAGCCCCAGTTGGAGGCGATCGTGGCGACGATCGCGATGCCGCGGCCTGCCTCGTCGGCGGGCTCGGCGCGGCGGCGGCGCGGCAGGTGGTCGTCGCCGTCGGTCACTTCGATGATCAGGCGGCGGTCGGTGCGGCGCAGACGCAGGCGCATGGGCGGGGTGCCGTGCTGGAGGGAGTTGGCGACGAGTTCGCTGGCCGCCAGGACGCCGAGGTCGTGCAGTTCGGTGGGGAAGCGCCAGCTGGTCAGGACGCCGGAGGCGAAGGCACGCGCGCGTGGAGCCGCTTCCACGCCGCCGAGCAGCTCAAGGGCGGCGTTGCGGAAGAGCTCGCCGTCGGGGCCGGTGCGGGCGGGGTGCTGGAGGACCAGGACGGCGACGTCGTCGTCGTGGTCCGCGGTGACGCCGGCCGAGCGGACGAGACGGTCGCAGACGACCTGAGGTGTGCCGGTGGCTCCGGACAGGGCGCGCGCGAGCGCGGCGATGCCCTCGTCCAGGTCGGCGTCGCGCCGCTCGACGAGGCCGTCGGTGTAGAGGACGGCGGTGGAGCCGGGGCCGAGCGCGACGGAGCCCGAGGCGTGGATCCAGCCACCGGTGCCGAGCGGGGGCCCGGTGGGTTCGTCGGCGCGGACCACGGTGCCGCTCTCGTCGCGTACGAGGATCGGCAGGTGGCCCGCGGAGGCGTACACCAGGCGTCCCTCGTTGGGGTCGTGGACGGCGTACGCGCAGGTGGCGATCTGGTTGGCGTCGATCTCGGTGGCGAGGCCGTCGAGGAGCTGGAGGACCTCGTGCGGGGGCAGGTCGAGGCGGGCGTACGCGCGAACGGCCGTACGGAGCTGGCCCATGATCGCGGCCGCGCGGACCCCACGGCCCATGACGTCGCCGATGACGAGCGCGGTGCGGCCGCCGCCGAGGGTGATCACGTCGTACCAGTCGCCGCCGACCGCGGCCTCCGTGCCGCCGGGCTGGTAGGTGGCGGCGATGCGCAGGTCGTCGGGCTCCTCCAGTTCCTGCGGCAGGAGTGAACGCTGGAGGGTGACGGCGGTCTCGCGCTGCTCGCGTTCGCTGGCGCGCAGCCGCTCGGCGGCCTCGGCGTGGTCGGTGACGTCGGCGGCGAAGATGAGCACGCCGCCCGCGCTGTCCTCGGGCACGTCGACCGGGGTGCACGTGAACGTGTAGGAGCGGCCGCCGGGCGCCTTGCGGGACTTGACCGTGCGCGGCTTGGAGCTGCGCAGCACCTGGTCGAGGAGCGGGAGCAGGCCGAGTTCGTCGAGTTCGGGCAGGGTCTCGCGGGCGGGGGCGCCGACGGCGCGGGCGCCGAAGGCCGCTTCGTAGGCGTCGTTGACGTACGCGACGCGGTGGTCGGGTCCGTGCACGAGGGCGACGAGCGCCGGGACGCGGTCGAGGACCTCGCGGACCGGCAGGTCGTCGATGGCGGGCACGCACGGCGGGTCGTCGGTCAGCTGCTCGGCGCGGGCCGCGGGCACGGAGCCTTCCCCTCGCCGGTCCGGGGTGACCGCGGGGTCGGTCCGTGCCGCGGCGCGGCGCTGCGTTCCGGGGAGCCGGGCGCTCCAGCGCGTGAAGTTCACGAATCCATGCCTTGTGTTTGTCGTCTCCGGCCTGCTCCGGATCCGGCCGGGGGTCCGACCCGCGTGTGCAGACGCTCTGTAGCACTGCGCTCCCGGGGGATACAGCACTGGGGAAGAAGCCTCGTTGGTTCGATGAGCGTGCGCTCGTGGGTTCGGTGAGCGGGCGGTGGGCCCGCCCGAGGTCATGGACCAGTCTGGCCGACCGGACCGGCATCCGTCAGACGCCGGCCCTTCCGGTGGAGTTCCTGGGTCCGCTCAGGACGACCCCTTCGGGTCCTGAGGAGGCTTTCCACCGGCCGCGAGTTCGAACTCCGCCCGTGGGTGTTCGAGCGACCCGAGGGACACGATCTCCCTCTTGAAGAGCCCTGACAAGGTCCATTCGGCGAGGACACGGGCCTTGCGGTTGAAGGTGGGCACCCTGCTCAGGTGGTAGACGCGGTGCATGAACCACGCAGGGTAGCCCTTCAGCTTGCGTCCGTAGACGTGTGCGACGCCTTTGTGCAGTCCGAGGGCCGCGACGGAGCCGACGTATTTGTGCGCGTACTCCTGGAGGGGCTGTCCGCGCAGTGCGGCGGCGATGTTGTCGCCGAGGACCTTGGCCTGGCGTACGGCGTGCTGGGCGTTGGGCGCGGTCTCCTTGCCGGGTTCCGCGGCGGTGACGTCGGGGACGGCGGCGGCGTCGCCCGCGCCCCACGCGTGCGTGACGCCGTCGACCGCCAGTTGGGCGGTGCACTTGAGGCGGCCGCGTTCGTTCAGCGGGAGGTCGGTGGCCGCGAGGACGGGGTGCGGTTTCACCCCGGCGGTCCACACGACCGTGCGCGTCGGGAAGCGGGATCCGTCGCTCAGGACGGCGACCCGGTCGGCGCACGAGTCGAGGCGGGTCTCCAGGCGTACGTCGATGTTGCGTCGGCGCAGCTGGGTGACGGTGTACTTGCCCATCTCCTCGCCCACCTCGGGGAGGATGCGGTTCGAGGCCTCGACGAGGATCCACTTCATGTCGTCGGCCTTGACGTTGTGGTAGTAGCGCGCGGTGTAGCGGGCCATGTCCTCGAGTTCGGCGAGCGCCTCCACTCCGGCGTAACCGCCCCCTACGAAGACGAAGGTCAGGGCCGCGTCTCGGATCGCCGGGTCGCGGGTGGAGGAGGCGATGTCCATCTGCTCGATGACGTGGTTGCGCAGGCCGATGGCCTCTTCGACGGTCTTGAAGCCGATGGCGTACTCGGCGAGGCCCGGGATCGGAAGGGTGCGCGAGATCGAGCCGGGGGCGAGGACGAGTTCGTCGTACGTCAGTTGCTCGGTGCCCCCGTCCTCCGCGGTGGCGAGCGTGCTGAGGGTGACGGTGCGCTTGGCGTGGTTGATGGACTGTGCCTCGCCGATGACGACCCGGCAGCCGTCGAGGACCCGGCGCAGGGGGACGACGACGTGGCGCGGGGAGATGGATCCGGCCGCGGCCTCGGGAAGGAAGGGCTGATACGTCATATAGGGGTCGGGCGAGACCACCACGATCTCCACGTCGCCCCGCCCGAGTTCGGGTTTGAGCTTCCGCTGCAGACGCAGAGCGGTGTACAGCCCCACGTAGCCGCCGCCGACAATGAGAATGCGCACAGGTTCCTTCACCATCCCATGACGCACCCAGCTCTGGAGTTTGTCCACAGGCCCGGCAATTTGTGTGACCGGCCGCCGTCGGCGCGGAGGGTTGGCCGATTTGTCGGAGTGCGGGGAAGGTTCGCAGGTCAGCGGGTGTGAGCGGGGTGGCAGTAGGGGGCGCAACCGGGACGTATCCGGCCCGTACTCCGATCGGGGGGCGCTCCGTGCGGAACCTGCCCCTTCTGAATTGACCCCCTCTCAACTATGTTCGTGTGTCGACGGGGTGTAGGGGGATGCGCTCGGCAGGTCCGGACTGGGACCTGTGAAACATGCTTGTTCCCGCACGCCCCGGCTGCCAATGGCGGGGAGAGTCTCCGGGGGGAGACGTCATTACCGGGGGAACGCTTATGCACATTCAGGACTCTCATTGGTCGTCCGCGTCTGCCATCACATCCGGTGGCGCGGTCGGCGCGGCGGCGGGCAATGGGCGCGGTCCGGGAGACGGACCACGTTCCACACCGCTGCGCGTGGATGCACAGCGCAATCTTGAGCACGTACTGCGCGCGGCGCGCGAGGTCTTCGGCGAGCTGGGGTACGGCGCGCCGATGGAGGACGTGGCGCGGCGCGCGCGGGTCGGTGTCGGCACGGTGTACCGGCGCTTCCCGAGCAAGGACGTGCTGGTCCGGCGGATAGCCGAGGAGGAGACCTCCCGGCTGACCGACCAGGCCCGGTCCGCGCTCGGCCAGGAGGACGAGCCGTGGTCGGCGCTGTCGCGCTTCCTGCGGACGTCCGTGGCCTCGGGTGCGGGGCGGCTGCTGCCGCCGCACATCCTGCGGGTCGGTGTCGCCGACGAGCGGGCCGACGGAGTCGTGGTGGACGAGGCGCGGGTGCCGCAGCAGCGGACGCAGGCGACTCCGGAACTGCGGCTGGTGGAGCAGCGCACGGCGCCCGAGGCGGAGGCGCTCTCGCCCGACGGCGACGAGTTCGACGCCGGTGCGATCGCGCTGCTCGAGGTCGTCGGGCAACTCGTGGAGCGGGCGCGCGAGGCCGGCGAGCTGCGGGCGGACGTCACCGTGGCGGACGTCCTGCTGGTGATCGCCACGGCGGCGCCCTCGCTGCCGGACGCGGCGCAGCAGGCGGCGGCCTCGGCACGGCTGCTGGACATCCTGTTGGAGGGACTGCGGTCGCGGCCGTTGTGAGCAACGACGGCCGCCGTCGGAGACGACCGGCCGTCGTCCGCGTCATCGGTCGTGGTGAGCCGCCGCGGCTGTAGTGAGCGGCATCCGGCGCCGTGAGACGACGCCCGGTGTCGTGAACGGGTGCCTCGGCGGACTCCTGGTCTGGGCGCTGCGCAGCTCGCCTGCGGACGGCTCAGGCGGCGTGGATGGTCATGTGCGCGCGGGGGGCCGCCCGCGCACGGATGCCGTCCTGGCTTCAGCCGTCCCGCCCTCGGCCGTCGTGCGCTCGGCCGTCGTGCGCTCAGCCGTCGTGCGCTCAGCCGTCGTGCCCTTTGGCCGTGCTCCCGCTCTCGCATGCGGGCTATTCGGTTGAATCATCAACTCCCGCACGAGAAACGTTCGTTGACTATTCCCCAATCGGGTGACCGCTAGTGCTCCGGTGTGCCAAAACCCCCCGGACGAGTGGTTGGCCCGTACGGCCGGGCTCTGTCCGGCGGCTGTGTGGCACGCTGTCCCGGTATTCGGGTCCGAGTGTGCAGGCGGGGGCTTTCCGCGATGAGCGTTGACGGGCGGGACGAGTCATCCGGTGACGGTGGCGCCGAGACCGGTGGGCTGCCCTCACAGTCACAGCAGGTGCCGAGCCAGGGTGGCCCGTCGTCCGGCAACTCGGGCGGCTCGGACGGCTTCCGTGGCGTGTCGACGCCGGGTCCTGTCGGTGGCTCCGGTGCCGTCGGGGATGTACCCGAGCCCAGTGTTCCGCCGCAGCGCGAGCGGCGTGACGGCGGGATTCTGCCGCCCCCGCGCGAGCAGGACGCAGATCTGCCGCCCTCCGACGCCGACCTCATCGAGCGGATGCGCTCGGGCGACGACACGGCGTACGAGGAGCTGTACCGGCGCCACGCCGAGGCCGTGCGCCGTTACGCCCGCACCTGCTGCCGGGACGGGCACACCGCGGACGACCTGACGGCCGAGGTCTTCGCCCGCATGCTGCAGGCGGTACGCGGCGGCCACGGCCCCGAACACGCCGTACGCGCGTACCTGCTGACCACGGTCCGCCGGGTCGCCGCGAGCTGGACCAAGTCGGCCAAGCGCGAGCACCTCGTCGACGACTTCGCCGTGTTCGCCGCGCAGGCCGCCCGCAGCTCCGAGATCTCCGACGACGACACACTGGATCTCGGCGCGGACGTGCGCGCGATGCACGAGGCCGAGCAGTCCATGGCCATGCAGGCGTTCCGGTCGCTGCCCGAGCGCTGGCAGGCCGTGCTGTGGCACACCGAGGTCGAGGACGAGTCGCCGAGCTCCGTCGCCACGCTCTTCGGCCTCGACGCGAACGGCACACGCGTCCTGGCCAGCCGCGCCCGCGAGGGCCTCAAGCAGGCCTATCTCCAGGCCCATGTGAGCACCACGCTCACCATGGACGAGGAGTGCGCGCGCTACGCGGACCGGCTCGGCGCGTACGCGCGCGGCGGGCTGCGCACCCGTGCCGAGCGCGGGCTGCGCAAGCACCTGGAGGAGTGCGCCAAGTGCCGGCTGGCCGCGGGCCAGATCAAGGAAGTCGCCAGCGGGATCCCCGCGGTCGTGCCGGTCGCCGTCATCGGCTGGTTCGGTGCCGCCGGGTACGCGAAGGTCGCCGCGCTCATCGCCGGGGGCGCCGGTGCGGGTGCGGCGGGAGCAGCAGGTGCGGCCGCCGCGGCGGGCGGCAGCTCCGGCGGGGCGGGCGTCGGGGGCGCGGCGGCCTCGGAGGGGCTGGGCGCACCGGTCAAGGCCGGTATCGCGGCGGGCGTCGTCGCGGTGGCGGCCGCAGCGGTGGCGCTTGCCCTGGTGGGCCACGACAGCCCGGCCAAGAAGCCCGAGGCAAAGCCGGCCACCTCACCCGCGGTGGAGGCCCCGGAGCCGACCCCGACCCCGACGCCGTCGCGGAAGCCCGCGCCGAGGCCTCCGGTGGTGGCGCCCGAGCCGACCCCGACGCCGACACCCACCCCGAAGCCCAAACCGACACCCAAGCCGACGCCGACCCCGACACCCACGAAGGCGAAGCCGAAGCCCACCCCGACCCCGACGCCGACACCCACCCCGAAGCCCAAACCGACCCCACCGCCCGAGCCGGTCGTCTACCAGTGGAACGAGCTGCAGTACAGCATCACCGGCGACCACACCCAGCCCGAGATGCGGCTCGGCGAGAGCAGTTGGGTGTGGCAGCGCTGGGGTGTGTCGATCGGGCACAAGACGTACACGCACGGCGTGACCGTCCACGGCGAGTCGTCCGTCACCATCGATCTCAACCGCAACTGCTCCGCGTACGACGCCCTGGTCGGCGTCGACGACATGACGCTCGGCCTCGGCCGACTGCGCTTCTCGGTCTACGCCGACGGGGCCCGACTCTGGCGGTCACGGCTGATCACCGGCCATGACCAGGCCGTCCCTCTGCACGTGAACCTCACCGGCCGCAAGACGATCCGCCTCGTCGTCGAACCCCACACCCCGTTCGACTCGGTGGCCCTGGGGGACTGGGCGGAGTCGAAGTTCCTGTGCACTTGAGGTCTCCTGAGCGCACGGCGGAGCTCTAGGCGACCGGAATTTCCACCAGTGCCTCGGCCAGGTCGCGCAGCGCGTCGTCGGGGGTGAAGGCTTCGCCCGCCGCCCGCTCGGCGGCGTAACGGACCGGGCCCAGGGCCAGGGTGGCTGCGGACTGGGTGCGTTCGGCGTCCCTGTGCTGCTGCGGAGGCCGCGGGTGGCCGCCGCGCCAGCGGTCACCGGCGGCGAGCAGACGGGTCGCGCGCGCATGGTCGCCGAGCTCGGCCAGCAGCTCCGCCGCGCCGTCGGTGAAGCCCCCGAGGACCACCTCGGCGCACCGGCCGGCCAGCGCCTGGCGCAGGGCGTCGACGAACTTGCGCAGACCGGCCGCCGGTCCGGACTCGGCGGCCGTGACGATCGCGTCGACCCAGTTCAGCGTCGCCATGAACTGCGGGGGCGGGTCACCCTGGAAGCTGCTGTCGCGCGCCTCCTCCCAGAGTCGGCGGGCGTAGCCGATCTCGTGGTCGTCCATCGCTATCTGGGCCCGCAGCAGTTGGACGAACGCGCGGGAGTCCGCCACCCCGTATCGGTCGGAGGCCTCGCTCGCCTCGTCCAGCCCGGCCAGGGCGCGGTCCCGCTCCCCCGAGCGGTAGGCGATCTCGGCGAGCCGCGCCAGCAGGAAGGGCGCCTCGGCGTATGCCCCCACTTCGTAGGCGAGCCGGAGGGCCTCCTCGTACTCCCCCTTCGCCTCCTCGAAGGAGCAGCGCGCCATGGCCGCCTCACCGGCCGCGCTGCACACCTGGGCCCGTACCCAGCGGTCCCCCACACGGCGGCTGAGCACGCGCAGCTCCGCGAGGTCGTCGTCCACGCCGAACATGCCGCCCAGGGAGTCGACGGCCATGTGCGTACGGAACATCAGGGCGACGGCGACCTCCCAATCCCCGCCGTATACACGGCAGTTGGCGACTGTGGCGTCCAGCGGGGCGCGCACGGCGGCAGGACCGTCCACGAAGAAGGCCGCCAGCGGCCAGACGATGCCCGGCATACGCGCGGCTTCCGGGCCGCCCTTCGCGAAGGCGGACCGCACCCGGTCGGCGTACTCCGGCATCCGGCCTTTGCGCATCGCCTCCAGTGGCCCCGACTCCACCACCATGAACAGGTGGAACATGCGCAGCCGCATCCGCATGATGTGCAGCGGGTGGCGCTCCTCGTGCTCCGCGAAGTCGAGGAAGGCGGTCACCGGGTCGAAGGCGTCCAGTTGCCCGAGGAGGGTCTCGCTGCCGACGTCGGGAGCCGCGCACCGGACGACGCCCCGCCCTGCTGCAGACGGTCCACCCGGGTCGATCGCGTCGAGCGCCACGCCCAGCCGCAGGACGCGGTCCGTCCACTCCGTGCCCTCGCGGCGGAGGTTGCGCAGCCACCAGAACCAGCTCATGGCGAGGACGAGGGCACCGGCCTGCTCCTCGTCACCGGCGACGGTGCTGCGGTAGAGGGCGGCGCGGATGTTCTCCAGCTCCGTCTCCAGGCGCTGGATCCACGGGAGTTGTTCGGCGGAGCGCAGCAGCGGCTCGGCCTTCTCGACGAGGGCGCGCGCCCACGACCGGTGGCGGAACTCGGCGGCGGCACGCAGCTCGGGGGTTTCGGCGGCGCGCTCGGTCGCGTACTCGTGGATCGTCTCCAGCATGCGGTAGCGCATGCTGCCCGTGCCGTCTCCGTCGTACGCGACGATCAGGGACTTGTCGACGAGCGCTCCGACGAGGTCGGCGGCGGGCCCGCTGCAGACGGCCTCGGCGGCCCCGAGGTCCCAGCCGCCCGCAAACACCGACACCTCGCGCAATGCCGTGCGCTCCCGCTCGTCGAGGAGGTCCCATGACCAGTCGACGACGGCGCGCAGGGTCTGCTGGCGGGGCAGCACGGTGCGACTTCCGGAGGTGAGCAGGCGGAAGCGGTCGTCGAGCCGGTCGGCGATCTGACGCGGAGTCATCAATCGCAGCCGGGCGGCGGCCAGCTCGATGGCCAGCGGCAGGCCGTCGAGCCGCCGGCAGATCTCGTCCACGGCGCCGGCCTCGCCGTCGCCGTCCGGGTCGGGGCGGACCGCGGCGGCACGCTCCATGAACAGCCGGTGCGCGGGGTCGGGCGGCAGGGGTTCGACCGGGCGCACCAACTCGCCCGGTACACCGAGGGGTTCACGGCTGGTGGCAAGGATGGTGAGCCCCGGGCAGTGCGTCAGGAGGGTCTCGGCAAGCTCGGCCGCGGCGGCGATGACATGTTCGCAGTTGTCAAAAATCAGGAGTCGGCTGCGCTGGGCGCAGTACTCGAGGAGCAGGGCGACCGGGTCGTCCTTCGGAACCGCCAACTCGTTGGTGATCAGCGCGGTTTCGCGCAGACCGAGGGCACTGACAACCGCGCCAGGGACCGCCTCCGGCCGGTCGAGCGGGGCGAACTCGACCAACCATGCCTGCGGAAGCCCGGCGGCGGCTTCCTCGGCAAGACGGGTCTTTCCCGAACCTCCTGGTCCGGTCAGAGTGACCAGGCGGGCCCTGTGTACATCCGAACGGATGGCGTCGAGCTCGGGTTCCCGTCCGACAAAGGAGTTCAAACGAGGACGAATATTCCCGGTCCGCTCGCCCCGCGAGACAAATTCCGCCCCCTGCCGACCCGTTCCCTGCCGACCCGTCCGAGGGCCCGCCCCGTCGCCCTTCCCCTCCAACAACTGTGTGTGCAGGGTTCGAAGTTCCGGCCCTGGGTCGGCGCCCAGTCCGTCCAGCAGGGTGCGGCGCACCCCCTCGTACGCGGCGAGGGCGTCCGCGCCGCGCCCGGAGTCGCGCAGCGCGCGTATCAGCAGCGCCTGGAGCGCCTCGTCGTACGGGTGGGCCTGCGCCAGCTCCTTCAACTCCGGTACGGCATCGGGGGCGCGGCCGAGCCGCAGGTCCGCCTCGGCGCGGGCGCGCGTCGCCTCCAGGCGCAGGGCCTCCGGGCGGGTCGCGGCAGTGCGGTCGGGGAGGTCGGCGAGGGCGGGCCCGCGCCACAGGGTGAGGGCCTCGCGCAGGGTGCGGGCGGCGGTGTGCGCGTCGCCGCGGCCGAGGGCGTCCTTGCCCTCCTCCACCCGGCGCTCGAAGACGAAGAGATCCACGTCGTCGCGGGTCGCCGTGAGCCGGTATCCGCCCACCTCGGAGGCGATCGCGTCCTTGCCGACGGCCCTTCGCAGGCGCCCTACCAGCGCCTGCAGCGCCGCCGACGCGTCGGCCGGCGGGGCGTCCGCCCACACCTCGTCGATCAAAGCCTCCGGCGTGGCGGTACGGCCGGTTCGGTGGGCCAGGGCGGTCAGCAGGGCGCGTACGCGGGGGCCGCCCACGGGTACGACAGCTCCCTGCTCGTCCTCGGCCTGGGCCACACCCAGAATTCTGTACCGCACCTCCCCATTCTCCCCGCCCTCGCGCCCCACGCCACGGGGTTTCCCCGGCAAGCCGCAACCCACCTCCGGGGTGGGCGGGCAAACCCCGGGCACCCCTTGTCCGGGCAGTCACCCGGGGTGGGTGGGCAAACCCCGGGCTCCCCTTGCTTGAACGCTCACCGGGGGTGGGTGGGCAAACCCCTCTCGCCTCTGGTTTGAACGCTCACCCGGGGTGGGTGGGCAAACCCTGGGTACCCCTTGTTTTCTTGTCACCCGGTGTTGGTGCCGGCCGGGGGTGGGTCACGCAGCCCGGCGCTTACGAGGCGCCGCTGCGCCCACCCGTGCCGCCCCTAGCGGCACGATTGCCCGCAGTGACGCGGCTCCGCCGGCCCCCCGGCGCCACACGCACCGCAGAAACGCGGCTTCGCCAGCCCCCCGGCGCCACACGCACCGCCACAGCGTGGGTGGGCAACCGCCCTGACCCGCACGATTGCCCGCAGCTACGCCAGCCACCCGCAGTGAGCCGCATCCGCACGCCCCACTCCCCGGCCCCCACGCCCCCGCAGCCGCGTACGCACGGAAGGGTCCGTGCCGGTACGTCTCTGCCCGTCGCGTAGCAGGCCCCCAGCCAAGCTCCGCCGTGCTAGACCCCCGGGCAGTACGCCCACGCGGCGACGGGCAAGACGTACCGGCACGGACCCGACCCACAACACACCCCCCTGCGAACGGCGCCCACGCCAGCAGACGTACCGGCACGGACCCGACCCACCCACCGACCCCCACGCGAACGGCGCCCACGCCAGCAGACGGCACGGACCCGACCCACAACACACCGCACCCCCTACGACAGGCGCCCCCGCCAGATCACGCCCCGCCCCCCGCCAACGCCCGCCCCTGCGGCCGGATCCCCGCCGGCACAGCCCGCTGCCGCGCAGGCGTCCCCGTCCAGCAGGTGCCCCGCCGCGCCAGCAACCGTCGCAGCCACAGCTCCAGGGAGACCAGGTCGGCGAGACCGTCGAGCGGGAGAGGTTCGCCGTCCGCCGCCGCGCGCAACGCTTTGCGGACCACTCTCGCCTCGACCAGCCCCGCCTGCGCGAGCAACGGCGTGTCGAACAGCGCGACAAGCTGGTCGACAGCGACCCGCAGCCCCGTGCGGGCGGCCGCGGCCGAGGAGGCGTGGGACGGCGCGCCCCACCCGGGCGGCAGGTCCGCGACCCCGGCGCCCTCCAGGACCGTACGCAGGATCTCCGCTCGCGCCCCGGGCCGCACCCGCAGCGCCTCGGGCAGCGCCCGACAGGCCCGTACGACCTGGTTGTCCAGGAACGGCGCGTGCAGCCGCTGGAAGCGGATCTCGGCGGCCTGCTCCAGGACGCGCAGATCCGCCGCGACCCGCGCGAGCGCAGCCCGCGCGCGGAAGTCACCGGGCCGCTGCCCGGGCCCGACCCCCGCCCGCCCGGTCGAGGCCCCCTGCAGGCGAACCGATACTTCAGCAAGAGCCTCACCGGTCAGCCACCGCGCGGCGGGCCCCGGTCTGGCCCACGTGAGCGCGGCGAGGGATGCCCCCACGGCGCCCCCCGGCTCCTCGAAGCGCCGGTGCAGCAGCCGCTCGGCGAGCCCGTCGACGCCGGTGCGGTACGGCGTGCGGGCCAGTTTGCGCGCAGCGCCGTACACGCGCGCGGGGACCATCACCGAGCCGTCGGCCTTCGCCAACGCGGCGACGGGCCGCACCAGATGACGGCGTTTGCGGTCCATCAGCAGATCGGCGAGGCGCGCCGGATGCGCGTCGAGCACCTGCCGGGCCCCGGACCCCGTGAAGTGGTCCGCGCTGCCGGAGGCGAGCCGGGCGCGGTGCCGGGCGGCGGTCACCAGCGACGGCCCGGGTTCGTCGGTGAGCGGCCCCTCCAGGTCGGCGTACGGAAGGACTTCCTCGCCGCCTGCGACGACGACGTGATGCAGCCGGGGGTTCGCGGCGAGCGTCCCCGCCCGCTCCAGCTCGGCCTCGCGCCCGCCGACGACGAGGTCGTTGAAGGTGACGGCCAGCAGCCGCTCCCCCGCGCCGGTGCCGTGCCCGAGGACGGTCCCGGGCGCTCCGGGCAGCCCCGCCGCGAGCAGGGCAAGCGTGCCGGAGGCGGGTCCTCCGGAGAGGTCGGCCCCGATGCCGGGTACGGGCATTCCGCGGGCGGCGCGCCGCTCGGCGGGCCCCATTCCGGGTACGGGCCCTGGGTCCACGTCGGAGCCGGGCACATGCCGGGGCGCGGCGAGACGCGCGCGTACGGCCTCGACGAGCGCGTCGCGTACGGCGTCCACGGCGCTGGCGGGGTCGGCGGAGGGCGCGGCGACGGCGAGGGAGGCCACCGGCTCGTACCCGGCGATCTCCCGTGCGCCGGTGCGCAGGATCAGCGCGTGCCCGGGCGGAATGCGCCGTACTCCCTCGTAGGGGGTGGAGTCGTGGACGGCGGCCGGTACGTCGGGGGCGGCGAGCAGCGCGGCGAGGTGCCCGAAGTCGAGGTTGGCCTCGATGAGGTCGGCGAGGGGCAGCGCGGCGGTCGCGTAGGCGGTGCCGCCCGCCCAGGGGGTGTAGAACACGGGCCGGGCGCCCGCGAGATCACCGCAGACGGTCAGCCGGCGGCCGACCTGGACGACCGCGGTGTAGCTGCCGGACCAGTTGGTGAGATGCCGAAGTGCCCCTCCGCGCGCGGCGAACAGCCCGACCCGGAGTTCCTCGTCGGTCGCGCCGCAGGTGCCGAGGACCGCGATGCGGGTCTGCGCGTCGGCCTTCACGATGCGGACCTCGTCGGGGCGCCAGTCGCCGACCGCCCAGAGGGGATCGGGGTCGCCCCACAGGAGTTGGGAGCCCACCGGATGAACGGTCTCGCCGCCGCTTCCCGTCGCCCCGGCCGAGCCGAACTCGGGCGCCCTGGCGGCGGTACTGCTCCACCCCACCAACCACCGCATCGCCGCCTCCACAGGCTGTGGACAACCAGTGCACCGTACGAACTGGGCACCATGCTGCCACGAAGAAGGCACACGGGAGGCTCTGTGCGGCGGCTTGCGCCCCCTCGAACGCGCCCCCGAGCACGCCCACGAGGAAGAGCTACCGCGGGAAACCCCCGGGGACTTGGCAACCGTTCAACGGCCACCCCCCAGGTAACCCGGACACGATCCAGAGGCGATCCGACGCCGATATGGAGACGATCCGGCAGCGATCCAGGGCAGTTCGGCGACGCGAATGCGCCCCCGATACACTCCCCCAAAACGCCTAACGCGCCCTCAACTAGCGTGGTAGACGCGCTATTTACCCCGCTGACCCACCGTCGATTTTCGGCCAAATCGGCTACGAGGGACGGGGAACGGACACGCTCCGTACAGGCTGACCGCACCGCTTCGGCAACGCACAGTCCGGGAGGCGGAGTTCGCCTCCCGGACCGGTCCGCCGCCCGCGGGGATGTAGGCGGCGGTGTCCCCCAGCCCACTGGATCCAGTACAGCGGGCCGACCCACGCAGGTTCATGGAAGCGCTCCCCCGGTGGCCGGAGAAGAGCGCACGGACGGGCGCACGGCCACACAACGGGAGCACGCCGCAACCGTCCGTACTTCCGTACGGACCACAATCTCGCCATCCGGAACCATGCCTCTTAACGCTTGGGATGCGGCGAACTACGCTGGGTTTACGAATGCCGCGTGGTTATGCCAACGCGGCAGCCGTCTGTGTCGAGGGGTGGCGCAATGTCCAGGGAGCAACGCGGGCCGAACGAAAAACTCGGCGCCGTTCTCGCCCTCGCGGGAATCAGCAACGCAGGACTCGCGCGACGCGTCAACGACCTTGGCGCTCAACGCGGGTTGACACTTCGCTACGACAAGACGTCGGTGGCGCGCTGGGTGTCGAAGGGAATGGTGCCGCAAGGTGCGGCGCCGCACCTCATCGCCGCCGCCATCGGCCAGAAGCTCGGCCGCCCGGTGCCGCTCCACGAGATCGGCCTGGCGGACGCGGATCCCGCACCCGAGGTGGGCCTCGCCTTCCCACGTGACGTCGGCCAGGCCGTGCGGTCGGCGACGGAGCTCTACCGTCTCGACCTCGCCGGACGCCGGTCAGGCGCCGGCGGCATCTGGCAGTCGCTGGCCGGATCATTCGCAGTGAGCGCATACGCAACGCCTGCCTCACGCTGGCTGATAACCCCGGCCGACAGTTCGGTGGCGCGCGACGCGAACCTCGGGGAGGGCTCCGGAGCACTGCTGAAAGTCGGCCACAGCGATGTGCAGAAGCTCCGTGAGGCCGCCGAGGACGCCAGGCGCTGGGACTCCAAGTACGGAGGCGGCGACTGGCGTTCCTCCATGGTTCCCGAGTGCCTGAGGGTGGAGGCGGCACCGCTGCTGCTCGGCTCGTACTCCGACGAGGTCGGCAGGGCCCTCTTCGGGGCCAGCGCCGAACTCACCCGCCTCGCCGGCTGGATGGCCTTCGACACCGGCCAGCAGGAGGCGGCCCAGCGGTACTACATCCAGGCGCTGCGCCTCGCCCGAGCGGCCGCCGACGTACCGCTCGGGGGCTACGTACTGGCCTCGATGTCCCTCCAGGCGACCTACCGCGGCTTCGGCGACGAGGGCGTCGACCTCGCCCAGGCCGCCCTGGAGCGCAACCGCGGCCTCGCGACGGCCCGCACCATGAGCTTCTTCCGTCTGGTCGAGGCACGCGCGCACGCGCGCGCCGGTGACGCCCAGGCGGCCGGCGCCGCCCTGAAGGCGGCCGAGGGCTGGCTGGAGCGCTCCCGCGACGGCGACCACGACCCGTCCTGGCTCGGCTTCTACTCCTACGACCGGTTCGCCGCCGACGCTGCGGAGTGCTACCGCGACCTGAAGGCGCCACGCCAGGTCCGCCGCTTCACGGAGCAGGCGCTGTCGAAGCCGACGGAGGAGTTCGTACGCTCGCACGGACTGCGGCTGGTCGTCTCGGCGGTCGCCGAGCTCGAATCGGGCAATCTGGACGCGGCATGCGAGCAGGGCGTACGGGCGGTGGAGGTCGCCGGGCGCATTTCCTCCGCGCGCACCACCGAGTACGTGAAGGACCTTCTGCACCGCCTGGAGCCGTACGGCGACGAGCCGCGCGTGGTGGAGCTGCGGGAGCGCGCCAGGCCGCTGCTGATGGCTCCTGCCTGACCTGCGTGACGTTCGTGGGCCTCCCGGGTTTGAGGGCATTGTCAGTGGCGCAGTGCACTATCGAAGCCGGGAGGTGGAGCAGGTGCTGCAAAAAGTCGCATACGACTGCGATGTTCTGGTGACCGGCGGTGGAATCGTCGGCCTGTCGACGGCGTACGCGATCACGCGTGCGGCGCCGGGCACGCGTGTGACGGTGCTGGAGAAGGAGCAGGGCCCGGCGCGCCACCAGACGGGGCGCAACAGCGGCGTCATCCACAGCGGCGTCTACTACCGCCCCGGCTCCCTGAAGGCGCGGTACGCGGTGCGGGGCTCCGCCGAGATGGTCAAGTTCTGCGCGGAGTACGACATCCCGCACGCCGTCACCGGCAAGCTGATCGTCGCCACGGACCGCGCCGAGCTGCCCCGCCTGCACGGGCTCGTCCAGCGCGGCCGGGAGAACGGGATTCCGGTCCGGGAGCTGGGGTCCGCCCAGATCGCGGAGTACGAGCCGGAGGTCCGCGGCCTGGCCGCCATCCACGTCGGCACGACGGGCATCTGCGACTACGGGGCGGTGGCCCGGCAGCTCGCCGAGTCCTCCGGGGCGGAGATCCGTTACGGCGCCGAGGTCGTCCGCATCGACCGGCGCCCCGCGCTCGGCGTCGCCGTCCGCACGGCCGACGGGGCGGTCCTCCGCGCGCGCGTGCTCGTCAACTGCGCGGGGTTGCACTGCGACGAGATCGCCCGGCTCGCGGGCGACGACCCGGGCATGCGGATCGTCCCCTTCCGCGGCGAGTACTACTCCCTCGCCCGCCCGGAGCTGGTCCACGGCCTCGTCTACCCGGTGCCCGACCCCGCCTTCCCGTTCCTCGGGGTGCACCTCACCCGAGGCATCGACGGAGGTGTGCACGTCGGCCCCAACGCGGTGCCGGCGCTCGCCCGGGAGGGGTACGAGTGGGGGACCGTACGGCCCCGCGAGCTCGGCGGGACGCTCGCCTGGCCCGGTTCCTGGCACATAGCCCGCCGGCACTGGCGGTACGGCGCCGGGGAGCTGCGGAGGTCGCTGTCGAAGACGGCGTTCACCGACGCGGTGCGCAGGCTGCTGCCGGCGGTCACCGCGGACGACCTCGTCCCCGCGCCCGCCGGGGTGCGGGCGCAGGCCGTCCTGCGCGACGGCACCCTGGTCGACGACTTCCTCATCCAGGAAGGCCCCCGCACGGTCCACGTCCTCAACGCCCCCTCCCCCGCCGCCACGGCCTCCCTCCCGATCGGCCGGGAAATAGCCCGCCGAGCCCTGACCTCCCTGACCACCTGACCCCGGCCCCCGGCCCCGGGGCGGGTGGGCAACGTAAAATCGGCCCCACTGTGTCTGACTCCCTCCACACCCCCGAAGAGCCCCCGCGCCTCACCCGCGCCAAGGGCGAGCCCAGGTTCCCCGACGGCCCGAAGGCCGATCCCGCCGGGTCGCACTTCGAGCGGCGGATCCGTAGCTTCCAGCCGCGCCGAAGCCGGGTGACGGCCGGCCAGGCGGACGCGCTGCAGCGGCTGTGGCCCAAGTGGGGACTGGACATCGACGGCCAACGGCAACTGGACCTGAACGAGCTGTTCCGGGCCGACCTCCCGGTCGTCCTGGAGATCGGCTTCGGCATGGGCGAAGCCACCGCACAGATGGCGGCCGAGGACCCGGACACCGGAATCCTCGCCGTCGACGTGCACACCCCCGGCCAGGGAAACCTGCTGAACCTCGCAGACCGCAGCGGCCTGTCGAACGTCCGCGTGGCCAACGGCGACGCGATCATCCTGCTCCGCGAGATGCTCACCCCGGACTCGCTCGACGGCCTGCGCGTCTACTTCCCCGACCCCTGGCCGAAGAAGCGCCACCACAAGCGCCGCCTGATCCAGCCGGAGTTCCTGGACCTCGCGGCGACCCGTCTCAAGCCGGGCGCAGTCGTCCACTGCGCGACGGACTGGGAGCCGTACGCCGAGCAGATGCTCGACGTACTGACCGCGCACCCGGACTTCGAGAACACCCAGCCGGACGGCGGTTACGCGCCACGTCCGGAGTTCCGGCCGCTGACCCGTTTCGAGGGTCAGGGACTGGACAAAGGACATGTGGTGCACGACCTGCTGTTCCGCCGACGCCCCCACCAGCCCTAGAACCAGCCCCAGCCCCAGAACGCAGAACCCCCACCAGGCCGAGGACCAGCACCCATCCCCGCCGGCGACCCAACGCACCGTCGCGGGCGGCGCCCTTCCCTCGTTAGGGTCGATGCCGTGGCCACCAGTCCCGCGTACCCGCCGCACCCGCCGTATCCGCCGCACCCGACCGGCCCCGCGGCCGAGGGTGGCCGGCGGCACGCGCACTGGTGGCAGCGCCGCCGGGTCAGGTACGGCGCGCTGATCACGCTGCTCGCCCTGTCCGGTCTGGTCATCCTGGCCCTGGTCCGCGAACAGACCGGCACCGAGGGCTTCCTGGTGGGCCTCGGCCTCGCCGTACTGCCCGTCCCGCTGCTCGTCGCCGCGTTCCGCTGGCTGGACCGCGTGGAGCCGGGCCCCTGGCGCAACCTGCTCTTCTCCTTCGCCTGGGGAGCGTGTGCGGCGGCGCTGATAGCGATCGTGGCGAACAGTTTCGCGACGAGATGGATAGCGACGGCGACCGCCGACCCGACGAGCGCGGACACGCTGGGCGCGACGGTGATAGCGCCGATAGTCGAGGAGTCCGCGAAGGCGGCGGCGGTGCTGCTGATCTTCCTCTTCCGCAGACGGGACTTCACGGGGATCGTCGACGGGGTGGTCATAGCCGGCGTCACGGCGACCGGCTTCGCGTTCACCGAGAACATCCTCTACCTCGGCACCGCCTTCGGCACCGACCAGCTCAGCGGCGAGCGCGGCCTCGCCTCGGTGACGGCGGCGACCTTCTTCGTACGCGTGGTCATGTCGCCCTTCGCGCACCCCCTGTTCACCGTGCTGACCGGCATCGGCTTCGGCGTCGCGGCCCTGTCGGCGGACCGCCAGCACGCCCGCCGCATCCTGCTCCCCCTCTCCGGACTGCTGCTCGCCATGGGCATGCACGCGGTCTGGAACGGCTCGTCGACGTTCGGGGAGTACGGCTTCTTCGCGGTCTACGCCGCTTTCATGGTGCCCGCGTTCGGGCTGCTCACCTGGCTGGTCATCTGGACCCGGCAGCGCGAGCTGCGGACGGTGCGCTCGGAGCTTCCGGCGTACGCCGCTGCCGGGTGGCTGACCGCGCCGGAGCCGTTCGTCCTCGGCTCGATGCGGGCGCGACGGCTGGCCCGCGACTACGCCACGCACCACTTCGGCAAGGCCGCGGCGCGCTCGGTCGCGGAGTACGAGGCGTACGCGACCTCGCTGGCGTTCCTACGGCACCGGGGGCGCCGCGGACGGGCGGGCGCCGACTTCGTCGTACGGGAACGGGAGCTGCTCGACGAGCTGTGGCGACGCCGGGAGGTGGCCCGCCCCTCCCTGGCGTACGCGGCGGTGGCGGTGGCACCTGCCGCACCACCGCGCCGGCCGTGGCCCCAGCCCTGGCCGCTCCACGGGCAGCCGGCGCCGTACCCCACGTACACCCCGCACACGCACAACACCACCGCCCCGTACAACCCGTACGCCCCGCACACCCCCTACCCGTACAACCCGTACCGCCACTAGCCCACTGCTGAACTACGCGGAGGCCTCCGAGAGCCGCCCCAGCTCGCCCTCCGTGAGGACGAGATCCGCCACGCCCAGCAGTGCGGGCAGCTGTTCGACGGTCCGGGCCGAGGAGATGGGCGCGACGACGGTCGGCTGGGCGGCGAGCCAGGCGAGGGCGACCGTGGCGACCGGGACACCGTGCGCTTCGGCGACGGCGTCCAGGGCCGCGAGCACCCGCAGGCCCCGCTCCGACCGGAGGTGCTTGCCCGCACCCGCGGCACGCGGGGAGTCGACGGTCGCCCCAGGGCGGTACTTGCCGGTCAGGAACCCGGAGGCGAGGGCGTAGTACGGGACGGCCGCCAGACCGCCCTGCGAGGCGATGTCCAGCAGCTCGCCCTCGTAGGTGCCGCGCGAGACGAGGTTGTAGTGGGGCTGGAGCGCCACGTACCGGGCGAGGCCCTCGCGGTCGGAGAACTCCAGGGAGGCGCGGAGCCGTTCGGGCGAGATGTTGGAGGCGGCGATGGCCCGTACCTTGCCCGCCTTCACCAGCTCGTCGAGCGCGCCGACGATCTCCTCGACGGGCACGTCGGGTTTGTCGAAGTGGGTGAAGTAGAGGTCGATGCAGTCGGTGCCCAGGCGGCGCAGGGAGGCGTCGGCGGCGGCCTTGATGTTGTCGCCGGACAGGCCCGGGTACTCGGGGTGCTGGCTGACCTTGGTGGCGATGACGACGTCGGAACGGTTGCCGCGCGCCTTCAGCCAGTTGCCGATGACGGTCTCGGACTCACCGCCCGAGTTGCCGTCGGCCCACGCCGAGTAGGAGTCGGCGGTGTCGATGAAGTTGCCGCCCGCGGCCGTGTACGCATCGAGGACGGCGAAGGACTGCGCCTCGTCGGCGGTCCAGCCGAAGACATTGCCGCCGAGGGCGAGCGGGAAGACCTGGAGGTCGGAGGAACCAAGCGTGCGAAGAGAAGTCATGCCCCTCTTCAACACCCGTACCGGAAGCCAATATTCCAGACTTCCGGCACGGACTACGGACTACGGACACGAACCACCCACTACTGACAGCCGACGGCCGACGGCCGACGGCCGACGGCCAGCAGTCGTCAGGGCGTAAGCCCCTTGCCCCGCAGCCAGGTCATCGGGTCGATCCCCGTGGCCTGTCCGCCCGGGTGGACCTCCAGGTGGACGTGCGGCCCGGTGACGTTGCCGGTGGCGCCCACGCGGCCGATGACGTCACCGGTGGCGACCTTCTGCCCAACGCTGACGCTGATCGAGGACTGGTGGCAGAACCACAGCTCGGTGCCGTCGTCGAGGGTGAGGATCGTGCGGTAGCCGTACGCGCCGGCCCAGCCCGCCTCGGTGATCGTGCCGGAGTGGATGGCCTTGATGAGCGTGCCCGTGGGCGCCGCGAAGTCGAGGCCCGTGTGGTAGCCGGAGGACCACATGGAACCGGCCTGGCCGAAGGTTCCCGTGATGGTGTACGAGGAGGTGGGCAGCGCATAGCTCTTGGCGAGCTTGGCGAGGCGCTCCGCCTCGACCTTCGCCTTGGCCGCCAGCTCCGCCTTCTTCTTCGCGGCGGCGGCCTTGGCCTCGGCCTGGTCCTGCTCCTGGGCGGCGAGCGTGACGGCCTTCTTGGCGGCGGCGGCCTCGGCGGCCTCCTGGGCGGCGCTGTCGACCTGGTCCTGCTGCGACTCGGCCTGCTGCATGATGCGGGAGCGCAGGGCCTCGCCCGCGTCCGTGGTGCCCTGCGCGGCGTCGGTGGTGGTCAGGCCGGCGCTGGTGAGCGGGGTGGCGGAGCCCTTGGCCGGGGTGTCGGAGCCGTCCGAGATCAGGGCCTTGGCCGACTCGGCGACGGACGACAGGTCGGGCATCGATATGGACACCGGGGGCTTGCCGGTCTGCGCGCTGGCCATACCGCCCGCGCCGACGGCGGCGATGACGCCGACACCCAGAACGGTGGAGCTGCGCGCGAGTCCGCCGCCGCGCTGCTTGCCGACGCGGTGCCGGCCGCGCACGGGACGAGTGGACTCCGCGGTGGGGTTCCACTCCTCCCAGGGGCCCTCGTCGCCGCTGGGGCCGTAGCCGAAGGTGTCGCTGTACTTCTCATTCGGCGCGAACGAGGTTGCCTGGGCAGGCCGGTTGGACGCCACGTGGGCGCGCTCCTTTCCTTCCTTCTCGCCTACCGGGTTAGCTGACGGGTTCGGAGCAGGAAGGTCTCCTACGCGCGTATAACTACCGTGCTTCCACGGTGGAATACGAGCGATTCACCCCAAGTTGGTGGTTCCCCGGTTCCCTTGCGGGATTCGGCGCGTGCGCACGGAGCCATCTCTTGTGACGGCTGGGACGACCGCGCTGCGTTATCGAACGTTAATAGACGCGGACCCCGGATTCCAAGCGCTTCGGACTGATCATTAGCGCTTCTGGCCAGGACTTACAGGACACCACCGGCCGATATCGGGCGAGTTGACTGCACTCGCTTAACACCGGTTCAGTTGACGGTATGTCAGTTGTTATGCGGAGGGGCGTCATGCGATCACCCCTCGTGACAACGATCAAGAAACCGTGTCCCGCGCCTCCGGCCGCCGCACGGCGAGCAGCGCCATGTCGTCCGTGGTCCCGCCTCCGGTGTGCCGCCGCGCTTCCTCGGCGAGCGTGTTCACCAGTTCCTCGGGCCCGGCGAACACCCGCCCGGCGAGCCGCGCCGCCGGATCGAAGAAGTCCCCGCGTGCGTCCCGGGCCTCGGACAGCCCGTCGGTGTGGAAGAGAAGCGTGGCCCCGCCGGGGAAGTACGTCTCCTCGGCACGGTCGGGCCAGCTGCCCAACTCGCCCATCCCTAGCGGCAGTGCGGGCTCCCGGGCGGCGAGCACGCGCAGGCCGCCGTCCCCGTGCAGGAGCAGCGGCGCGGGATGGCCACGGTTGACGATCCGCACGACGAACCGGCCATGGCCGTCACCCTCCGAACCCCCCGCTCCACCCCCACCCCCATCACCGTCACCGTCGTGCGGGATCTCGGCAAGTACGGCGGTGGTGAACCCCTCGAAGGCATCCGGGCCTTGACGCCGGGCGGCCTCGCGCACAAGGGCCCGTTCCAGGCGCTGGGCGACCGCCTCCAGCGTCGACTCCTGCTCGGCGGCCTCCCGGAAGGCCCCGATGAGTACGGCGACGGCGGCCACCGCCCCCATCCCCTTCCCTCGTACGTCGCCCACGACCAGCCGTACGCCGTGCGGGGAGTCCTGCACCGCGTACAGGTCGCCGCCGATGAACGCGTCCGCCTGCGCGGCGTCGTAGCGCGCCGCGACCTCCAGCCCGTCGATCCACTCGTCGGGCTCCGGCAGGACGGCGCGCTGTGCGGCCTCGGCGATCTCCCGGGCCGAGGCGAGCCGGGCGTCGCTGCGGCGGACGAGGACGTTGATGAGGACGGCCAGGAAGCCGACCGTGGCGATGGTGACGATCTCGGTGACCGCGTCGACGTTTCCGAGGACGCCCATTTCTGCGTGGATCGCCACGACGGCGACGAGTGTGACGACTCCGGTGAGCGCCGTGCCGCGCAGCGAATAGAGGGGCGCGGCGATCAAGGGTGCGGCGGTGAAGAAGGGGCCGCCGGTGTACTCGGTCGGCGTGAGGTACTCGTAGAACGTTCCGACGAGGATGAGCAGCACCGGAAGCGTCCGGGCGAAGGTCCGCGCGTACGAGACCGGACGCGCGTGCGCCCCGGCCCGGCCGGACGTCCGCCGACCGTGCAGCCCTTCCGGCCGACGCGCACCTCCTCGCTGCCCCACGCGTCCAGATTTCCCGGACCGGCGTCGACGGGCGACCGGTGTGACCCGACCGGGCGAAGCCCCGGCCTCTCCTCGCCGGCCCCCGCGGCCCCTCATCGACCCCGGAAAACACCCAAGGCCCGGAACCATTGGTTCCGGGCCTTGGGCCTTCAGTAGCGGGGACAGGATTTGAACCTGCGACCTCTGGGTTATGAGCCCAGCGAGCTACCGAGCTGCTCCACCCCGCGTCGTTGACTCCACTGTACGCCATCCGCGGGACCCGACGCACATCGGTTTACGCGGCCCTCCGCACGGGCCACGCGGAACCCCTCAGGCGGCCGGGTTCCCGGCGTGCGTGAGGGTCTCCCAGGAGACGAAGAGGTCGTCCGTTCCGGCGGGCCGCGACTGCTCGGCCAGCCGGTGCGCGGCGGGCACGTGGACGTCGAGCCGGTCCTCCAGGTGATTGAGGGCGACCTCCACGTCGGGCCCCATGTTCCGGTCGACCCTGCCGCCGCACAGCCACGCGGGTGCGGCCTCGCCGAGCTGGTAGCGAGCGTGGAGGTCGAGCGCGGCCTTGAGCCGGTCCTTGACCCCGCTGTAGAGGTCGACGCCCTGGTGCCAGGCGGTCTCGGCGATGTGCGCGGTGGCGGCGAGCGAGTAGCCGACGTGCTTGAAGTTGCGGCAGGTCTCCTGCGCGACCCCGTCCATGTACCGCTTCTGCCCGAACCAGTACGTGGCCATCTTCTGCGGGGTGTCGATGGTGCTGCCGACCGGGGTCAGCGGCACCTTCCCGTCCTTCTCCAGGTAGAAGTAGGCGGGCACCCGGTCACGGAAGCGCCGGAGCGCGGCGTCGAAGGCCTGGTGGTCGTCGAGGAAGACGGCGATGCCGATGGCGGCGTCGGTCATGGCGAGGTCCCAGTTGCCGTTGAAGTCCGGGACCTTCCTGGTGACTTCGGGGAGGTAGGCGGTCCGCAGCATGCTCTGGAACCGGGTGACGCCGGCCTTGGACCAGCCGGCGCCGGTGTGCCGCACGATCTCACCGGCCCGCGCCCAGCTGGACCCGGCCCAGGCGGTCTGCAGCCCGGCGTTGCCCTCGGTGTGCCGCCGCACCTTCCCGGACCAGGCGTCCATGATCTCGATCGCCTTCGCCGCATGCTCCCGCTTGCCGGTGATGCTCCACAGCAGGGCCTGGGTGTACGCGGCGATGGCGTCCTCGCGCTCCTCGACGCAGCCGTGCCCGGGCCGGGTGTCGGGCGGGCACTCGACGGTGGCGTACGGCTTGGCCTGGTACTTGTACGACCCGTACTTGCTGTCCCGCATGGCGAGGAACGCCCCGAGCCAGGGCTGCTTCCCCGCGTCGACGTGCTTGCGTACGGCGGTGAGCTGGTCCTTGCTCACCAGTACCCCGGGGTGCGCGAACCCGGCGTCCTTGGGCCGCGCCCGCGCCGCCGTCCGCGTCTGTGGTGACGACACCCCGCACGAGACGACGAGCCCCGCGAGCAGGGGTGCCATCAACACCGCCGTCACACGCCGCGTCACTGACCCCACTGAACCCACTGTCCCAACCTCCGAGTCGCCTCCTCAGAGCGTGGCCCCGGGCCGACGACGGCGCAGATTCTCTTAGCCCGACCGGGAGACCGCGCAGCCGTGAGGGCCCGGGCTACCCCAGGAGATGCCGATTGGGCGCCTGCGCCTGCCCCGCGTATTCGGGAAGTACGACGACGACCGCGCCCTCCGCCGCCAGGAGCCCGCTCCCGTCGGCCCCGGCGACGAACGTGTCGGGCTCGCGCCACGCGGTGACCACCCGCCGTACCCCGGCGTCGAGAATCAACCGCGCACACGGCGCCGGCCGCGAGGCCCGCCGCGCGCAGGGCTCCAGGCTGCTGTAGACCGTGGCGCCCGCGAGCCGGGCATCGGTGGGGTCGATCTTGGCGAGCGCCGCCTCCTCGGCGTGGACGACGAGGTCACCGCCCTCCCGCGAGTGCCCCCGGGCGAGCTCGGTCCCGTCGGCCGCGACCACCACCGCCCCCACGCTGAACGCGGTCTCGGAGGGCGGACACAGCGCCGCCAGCTCGCACGCGAGCGCCAGCCAGTGCCGGTCGGCGGCGGAGGGCACGCTGCCGGTGCCGGGGGCCGTGGGCTCGTACCGCATCAGCACCACGTCCCCGAGGGGCCGGGTCTCCACGAGCCGCAGCCGCCCGCCCTGGTAGGGGCCGGGCCCGAACAGCCGGGGCGCGGTGGCCTCCCCCACGAACAGCGGCGCGAGGACGAGCTGCAGTTCGTCGGCGAGCCCTTCGCGCAGGAGCTGGGTGTGGATGGTCCCGCCGCCCTCGACCATGAGCCGCCGTACCCCGCGTACGTCGTGCAAGTGCTCCAGCAGGGCGCGCCAGTCCAGCTCGGGCCCGAGCGGCACGATGTCGGCGGCGAGGCCGACGCGCCGCAGCCGCTGCGCGCCCTTCTCCGTCGTATAGACGACCTTGTCCCCACCCGTGTGCCAGAAGTTGGCGTCCGGGTCCAGGTCACCGGAGGCACTGACGGTCACCTTGAGCGGATACGCGGGCTTCCGGTCGGCGACACGGGCGGCCCGCCGCTCGGCCGAGTTGACCAGCAGCCGGGGGTTGTCGGCGCGGATGGTGCCCGCGCCGACGAGGATCGCGTCGACGGACGCCCGCACCTCGTCGACCCGGTCGAAGTCGACGGGGCTGGAGAGCAGCAGGCGCTCGGGGCCGGTGTCGTCGAGGAAGCCGTCGAGGGAGACGGCGGCGGACAGCAGGACGTACGGGTGGGACATCGACGCGCTCTCCTCGGGACGGCGGGATCGGCAGGCCTGCGGCAGGCCGGAAACGATGGACTTGGTTCAAGTTTGAAGCAAACCTACACTGGCGGCATGACGACCCGCTGGCTCACCCCCGCCGAACAACGCGCGTGGCGCTCGTACGTCTCGGCCTCCTCGCTCCTGGAGGACACGATCGACCGGCAGCTCCAGTCGGAGGCGGGCATGCCCCACCTTTACTACTCCGTCCTGGCCATGCTCTCCGAAGCGCCGGACCGGCGGCTGCGCATGACCGATCTCGCCGAGCTGCTGAAGATCACCCGCAGCCGGCTGACGTACGCCGTGTCGCGGCTGGAGAACGACGGCGCCGTAAGCCGTGAGGGCTGCCCCAGCGACAAGCGCGGCAGCATCGCGGTCCTCACGGACGAGGGCCTGGCCCTGCTGGAGCAGTCGGCGCCCGGACATGTGGAGACGGTACGGGCGGCGCTCTTCGACCATCTGACCCCCGAGCAGATCGGCCAGCTGGAGGAGATCTGCACGAGCATCACCCGCGGGATCCAGGGAGAAGAATTCCGGACGCAGCGGGAAGAACTGCCGTGGCGACGGCGTTCGACCCCACAGTGAGGCGCGAGCCTCGTGAGCCGCGAGACGCGCGAAACCTGTTGCTTGAAGTTTAAAGCACCGTGTACTGTCTCCCTCCGAGGATGTGCTTCAAATCTGAAGCACAACAGAAGCACCAACCGCCGGACCGGAGAGACAACATGCGCGACTTCCCCACCGCCACGGTGCGCACCCGCGTCCCCGTGCCCCTGCGTTTCGGAGACGGCTACTCGGTCGACGCGGAACTGGTCACCTTCCACGGCCTCACCGACGGCCAGGAGCACCTCGCCGTCGTCCTGGGCGAGCCCGGGCCCAACCCCCTGGTCCGACTGCACTCCGAGTGCCTGACGGGCGACGTGTTCGGCTCGGCCCGCTGCGACTGCGGCCCGCAGCTGCGCGAGGCGGTGGAGCAGATCGCCGAGCGCGGCGGCGTCCTGCTGTACCTCCGTCAGGAGGGCCGCGGCATCGGCCTCTACAACAAGCTCGACGCGTACGCCCTCCAGGACGAGGGCCTCGACACCTACGCCGCGAACGCCGCCCTCGGCCTCCCCGAGGACGCCCGCGACTACACGGCGGCGGCCCAGATGCTCCAGGCGCTCGGCATCGACGCCCTGGACCTGCTCTCCAACAACCCCGACAAGGCCGACCAGCTCCGCGACCTCGGCCTCACGGTCACCCACCGCGTCCCGACGGGCGTGTTCACCACGGCCCACAACGTCCGCTACCTCCGGGCGAAGGTCCTGCAGACCCAGCACACCCTGCCGCTCCAGGCCCTGACGGAACTCACCGCGGGCTGACGGCGCATGCCACTGGCCAACAACCCCCCGAGAACACAGAAGCGCCCGAGCCGACCGAAGTCGACCCGGGCGCTTCTCTCGTAGACCCTGTGGGACTCGAACCCACAACCAATGGATTAAAAGTCCACTGCTCTGCCAATTGAGCTAAGGGTCCACGGGCCGGCCGTCACTGACACGGCAGGCCCGCGCGACACCGGCTTGCGCCGATGCAACCCCGAGCATAGCCGGACGTGGCCGGGAGTCCGATCGGGTATCGGTGACCCGGCCACGCCAAAAGCGTGCAAGGTTACGGATCGACCGGTTCGGGCGCGCCCTTGCGTGCCGCCTCACGGGCGAGCGTGCGCGCGTGATCGGGGTTGAGGAACCAGTGCCGGGCCGAGGCCTGCCACCAGGCCGCGGCGAAGCCGAGGACGGCGAGGACGGCGACCGGGGCGTAGTTGAAGCTCTCCCAGGTGACCGGCGACAGCTGCGGCAGCATGAACAGGACTGTGATCACACCGACCCAGACGACCGACACGATCCCGACCGGCCGGGACCAGCGGCCCAGGTGCCAGGGCCCCCGCGCGAAGTCGTCGCCCTTCCGCAGCCGCAGCAACGTCGGGATGACGTACGCGACATAGAGCCCGATGACGGCGATCGAGGTCACTGCGGCGTACGCCGTGTAGTTGATGAGATACGGCAGGCCGAGCACCAGCGCCGCCAGGGCCGCCAGCCAGACCGCCGCGACCGGCGTCCGCGTACGCGGGTTCACCGTGTGCCACAGGTGCGAGAACGGCAGCGCCCCGTCGCGCGAAAAGGCGTAGATCATGCGGGAGTTGGCGGTCACGGAGGCCATTCCGCAGAAGAGCTGCGCACCGATGACGACGAGCAGCAGGAGCTTGCCCGCGGTCGCTCCAAGCGCGTCGAGCAGGATCTGCGCGGGCGGCGCGCCGGTCGCCGAGCCCAGCTCCTTGTCGTACGACTGGATGGCGTAGGTGAAGCCGAGCAGGAGCACGAAGCCGGCGATCCAGGAGGTCCAGATCGACCGCACGATGCCCTTGGGGCCCGCCGTGGACGCGTCGTGCGTCTCCTCGGTCATATGGGCGGAGGCGTCGTACCCGGTGAAGGTGTACTGCGCCATCAGCAGGCCGATGAGGACGACGTAGATCCCGCTGCCCCAGCCCGTGTTGTTCACGAAGTGGGTGAAGACGAAGGACGTCGACTGATGGTGGTCGGGGACGAAGGCGAGGGCGCCCACGATCACGCCGACGCCCAGCACGTGCCACCACACGCTGATGCTGTTGAGGAGGGCGACGATCCGGACCCCGAACGTGTTCAGCAGCCCGTGCAGCAGCAGGATCCCGGCGAACAGCAGGATCGTGCGGCCCGGCGTCACGTGGAAGTCGAACTGCAGGTTGAGATAGGCGCCGAGGAACGACGCCGCACCGAAGTCGATGCCGGCGGTCACGGCGACCTGCCCGAGGACGTTGAACCAGCCCGTGAACCAGGCCCAGGCCGCGGCCGTACGCGAGGGCGCGAGCTTGTGCGCCCAGAAGTACAGCCCTGCGGAGGTCGGGTAGGCCGAACAGATCTCGGCCATGGACAGCCCGACGAACAGGGTCATCAGGCCGACCACGACCCAGCCCCAGGTGATCACGGCGGGCCCGCCCGTGTTCATCCCGAACAGATACAGCGTCAGGCATCCCGAGAGCACCGAGATGATCGTGAAGGAGACCGCGTAGTTGGAGAACGCCGACATGCGGCGGGCGAGAACCTGCGTGTAGCCGAGCTGGGCCAGCCGTTCTTCGTCAGACAGCCCACTCGCTATGGCGTCATCTGTCATGTCCCATGCGATTCCCTCGCCGGGGGCATGACATGCGCCAAATCAGGGAGCGGATTGGCCAAAAAAAGCCGTGGACCCCCCCAAACCC
>NZ_JBMNDS010000105.1:0-31998 GCF_052543295.1 Streptomyces sp. SAS_270 | reverse complement strand
GTCCGTGTTGACGATGATCTCCGCGCCGCGCGGCAGATCGCCCACGTTCGCCTTCAACGCGGCCGGGTTCATCGCCACCAGCACGTTCGGCGCGTCGCCAGGGGTCAGGATGTCGTGGTCGGCGAAATGCAGCTGGAACGACGAAACGCCCGGCAGAGTGCCTGCAGGCGCCCGGATCTCGGCGGGGAAGTTCGGCAACGTGGACAGATCATTACCGAACGATGCCGTCTCCGAGGTGAACCGGTCCCCCGTCAGCTGCATACCGTCACCCGAGTCCCCCGCGAACCGGATGATCACCCGGTCCAGCCGGCGGACATCCTTGGCGGGCGAGGTCCCCGGTGCGGGGGTCGCGGTGGTTTCCACAGACATACGCGTGTCGGCTCCTGTCGGTCCGGCGGACAGCCCCTGGGCGGCGGGGCGGGTCGTGCAACCTGGCCAGAGGCTAACCAGGCTCATTAGAGGGGCGCTTGTGTCGTCTCCGGCGCGCCCTGGGGCACCCGGCCCGGCAGGCACCCGGCCCGGCGGGGGCGCCGCCGCCGTCGCGTCACGGCCAAAGCACCCTGGCGGCAGGGCTCGCGCCCCCTCAGTCTCACGAAACGGTTGTACAACGCCCTTGGTGATGTTCCGCTTGGTGTTCCTTCTGACAGGCGATGAGTGGGTGGGTGGACGATCGTGTTCAAACGACTTGTGACCACAGTGGCCGGCGTCGGCGCCGCGGCGTCGGCGGGAGCGCTGGCCCATCGGTCCCTGGTGCGGGGGCGCGATGCCCGGCTGTTACGCATCGACGGCGGCCGGGGCATCGACGAGCAGTACTTCGCGCCGATCGGCGGGATCGAGCAGTGGCTCTCGGTGCGGGGCGCCGACCGGGCCAACCCGGTGCTGGTGGAGGTGCACGGCGGGCCGGGTTCGGTCACCTCGGTGTTCACCGTGCGCACCCGGGCGTGGGAGGAGCACTTCACGGTGGTGCGCTGGGACATGCGCGGTGCCGGCAAGACGCTGCGGCACGGCGGGAAGGAGGGGCAGGGCGAGCTGACGTACGGGCGGCTGTACTCCGACGCGCTGGAGGTCGTCGACCATGTGCGTGCCCGGCTCGGCGTCGAGCGGGTGGTCCTGGTGGGGCACTCGCTGGGCAGCGGCTTCGGGGTGCGGCTGATCCGTGAGCATCCCGAGCGTTTCTCCGCCTACGTGGGCATCGACCAGAACGTCTACGACGCGGGCCGTGACGGATCGGCGTACAAGGACCTGCTGGAGCGGCTGCGCGCCGCGGGCAAGGGCAAGGAGACCGCCGCCGTCGAGGAGATGGGGGCCGACCCGCGTTCCTGGACGGCGGAGCAGCACGCCCTGTACCACCGCTATGTGATGGCCACCAACCCCGAGAGCGTCGCCGCGCTGAAGTCCGCGGTGCTGCCGTCGCTGTGGTGGTCACCGCTGCACTCGCTGCCGGACCTGCCCGCGTTCTTCCAGGGCATGAAACTGTCGGCGCAGATCTTCCCGGAGACCACCCACTTCGACGACTGGGCGGACGGGACGGGCTTCGAGGTGCCGTTCTACATCTTCCAGGGCGAGCACGACCTGGTCACCCCGCCCGGCCGCGCCCAGCGCTTCTTCGACGAGGTGACCGCGCCCGACAAGCACTTCGAACTGGTCGAGGACGCCGCACACTTCTCGGCGTACACCCATCCCGACCGGTTCTTGTCCCTGCTCCTGGACCGGGTCCGCCCGCAGGTGGCGGCCTAGCAGACCCACTGCGGCCGGCCCCCGGTGCGGGGGCCGGCCCGCGGCTGTGCGGCCCCCTAGCCTTGCGCGCACCGGCGGTTCAGGGGTTTTCAGGACGGGCCGCAGGGGTGACCCTGCCGAGGATGGGACATCGCGACGCTTTACTCCAGGGTGCGAAGCAGTGCCTCGCCGAAAAGGGCTACGCGCGCACAACGGCCCGTGACATCGTCGCGGCGTCGGGCACGAACCTGGCCTCCATCGGCTACCACTACGGTTCCAAGGAGGCCCTGCTCAACGAGGCGCTGATCCAGGCGAACATCGAGTGGGGCGAGGCGCTGAAGACGGCGCTCGCCCGCGGGGAGCGGGGTGTGGCGGCCGGGGATCGCACCGAGGCGCTGTGGACCAAGGTGACGGAGCTGTTCGGCGAGCACCGAGGGCTGTGGGCGGCGAATTTCGAGGCGATCACCCAGGCGGGGCATTCGCTGGAGGTGCGCGCGGCGCTGGCGCGAGGGATGGTGGAGGCGCAGTACGGGCTGGGCGATTTCGTGCCGCCCGGCACGGCGCAGGAGCGGGACGAATCGCTGGCGCGCGCGGTCGGCCTCTTCCATCAGGCGCTGATCACCGGGGTCATGGCGCAGTGGCTGATCGACCCGGAGTCCGCCCCGACCGGCCGCGACCTCTCCCTGGCGCTGCAGGCCCTGAGCGGGGGCAGCCGCCCGCAGGACGCGCGGGGCGAGGGGAAGACGGCGGAACGGGGCTCCGAGACGGCGGCGTGAAGGTAGGCGCCGGGCGGCTGCCGCCGCCCTCGGCCCGCCTGGCAACCCCCCTACTTTTCCAGGGGTGTTCAGAGCCGGGGGGCGCGCGCACCATCTGTTTCAGGAACCGTGCCCCGTGCCACCAGCGAAAGGGAGGGCCGAGCATGGACGTCGAGGAGACGACCGTGACCGCCGAGGCATCCGGGATCACCGCCGAGGCCGAGTACGCCGAGGAACTGCTCGTCGAAGAGGTGTCGATCGACGGCATGTGCGGCGTCTACTGACCGGAGAGCCCCCGTGTTCACCCCCGAGCGCCCCTACCGGTGCTCCCCCAGCGTGGCCCTGCGCCCGGAGCCCTTCGGGGCGCTCGCCTATCACTTCGGCACCCGTCGGCTGTGCTTTTTGAAGTCCCCCGAACTCGTCACGGTGGTGCGGTCGTTGGCCGACCACCCCGATGTGCACGCGGCGCTCGTGGCGGCCGGGCTGGAGGCCGCGCGGCACGCCGCCTATCTCGGCGCCCTGGCGGGCCTCGCCGAGGGCGGCGTGATCGAACCCCGTCCCGCAGAGCCGGCCGCCGACCGCCTGGAGGAAGCAGCGTGAAGCTCGTCGACCACTTCGAAAGCGGCCTCGACGCCCCCATCTGCCTCACCTGGGAGCTCACCTACGCCTGCAACCTGGCGTGTGTGCACTGTCTGTCCTCCTCGGGCCGGCGCGATCCCAGGGAGCTGAGCACGGCCGAGTGCAAGGCCGTGATCGACGAACTGGAGCGCATGCAGGTCTTCTACGTCAACATCGGCGGCGGTGAACCCACTGTGCGCCCCGATTTCTGGGAGCTCGTCGAGTACGCCACCGCCCACCACGTCGGTGTGAAGTTCTCCACCAACGGGGTGCGCATCACCCCGCAGCGGGCCCGGTGGCTGGCGGCGAGCGACTACGTCGACGTGCAGATCTCCCTGGACGGGGCGAGCGCGGAGGTCAACGACGCGGTGCGCGGGCCGGGTTCGTACGACACCGCGATGACCGCGATGGGTCATCTCGCCGAGGCGGGCATGCGCGACTTCAAACTCAGTGTGGTCGTCACCCGGCACAACGCCGGCCAGCTCGACGACTTCAGGGCCATCGCCGACGCCCACGGCGCCCAGCTGCGCCTGACCCGGCTGCGGCCCTCGGGGCGGGGCGCCGATGTGTGGGACGAGCTGCACCCCACCGCCGAGCAGCAGCGCACGCTGTATGAGTGGCTGCTGGAGCACGGCGAGAACGTGCTGACCGGTGACTCCTTCTTCCACCTCAACGCCCTTGGCCCGCAGGCGCTGGCGGGGTTGAACCTGTGCGGGGCGGGCCGGGTGGTGTGCTTGATCGATCCGGTCGGCGACGTGTACGCGTGCCCGTTCGCCATCCATGACACCTTCCTCGCCGGCAACGTCCGCGCCCCGGGCGGCTTCACCACGGTGTGGCGCGAGTCGCAGCTGTTCGCCGAGCTGCGCTCCCCGCAGTCCGGCGGCGCCTGCGCGTCCTGCTCGGCCTACGACGCCTGCCGGGGCGGCTGCATGGCGGCGAAGTTCTTCACCGGGCTGCCGCTGGACGGCCCGGACCCGGAGTGTGTCAAGGGCAACGGGCAGCGGGCGCTGGCGGCGGTCGGCGCCGGCACGGCGCCGCGCCCCGCCGGCGACCACTCGCACCGCACGCGCGCCGGCGGCCCGGTGCCGGTCACCATCGGCCGGCGGCCGCCTGCCGCGGGGATCCCGGAGCGGGCCTGCGACGCCGGCCCGCTGGCCGGGTTCACCCCGGGGGCCGCGTGAGCACGCCCCGTCTGACCGAGCCCGTCGTACTGGGCCCGCGCACCGCCCCCAGCCGGGTGATGTTCGGGCCGCACGAGACCAACCTGGCCCACGGCAGGGCCCTGTCGCCGCGGCACGTCGCCTACTACGCGCGCCGCGCGGCCGGCGGCGCGGGCCTGATCGTCACCGAGACGGCGAGCGTGCACCCCGGCGACTGGCCCTACGAGCGGGCCCCGCTGGCCGCGGAGTGCGGGCCCGGCTGGGCGGCGACAGCGGCGGCCTGCGCGCCGCACGGGACGCTGGTGGTGGCCTCGCTGGGCCATGCCGGCTCCCAGGGCTCGTCCGCGTATCACCAGTCGGCGCTGTGGGCCCCCTCCCGGGTCGCCGACGTGGTGAGCCGGGAGATGCCCATGGAGATGGAGGAACCTGAACTGGCCGCGCTGCGTGCCGGGTTCGGGCAGGCGGCCGAACTGGCCGCGGACAGCGGGCTGGACGGGGTGGAGGTCGAGGCCGGCCAGCACAGCCTGCTGCGGCAGTTCCTGTCCGGGCTGACCAACCAGCGTCAGGACGCCTACGGCAGCGACCGGCTGCTGCTGGTGCGGGAGGTCCTCGCCGCCGTCCGTACGGCGGTGGGCGAGGACCGGCTGCTGGGACTGCGGCTGTCCTGCGACGAGCTGGCGCCCTGGGCCGGCATCACCCCCCAGCACGCCGAGGACTTCGCCCGCGAGCTGGCCCCGCTGCTGGACTACCTGGTGGTGGTGCGCGGCTCGGCGATGTCCAGCTCCGCCACCCGCCCCGACTTCCATACCCCGCCCGGCTTCAACACCGACCTGTGCGCGGCGGTGCGCGCGGCGGTGGCCGGCACGGTGGCGGTGGTGCTGCAGGGCTCGGTGACCGGCCCCGGCCACGCCCAACAAGCGCTGGATGACGGCGTCGCCGACCTGGTGGAGATGACCCGCGCGCAGATCGCGGATGCGGAACTGGTGGCGCTGGTGCGCGCCGGCCATGGTGAGCGGGTGCGCCCGTGTGTGCTGTGCAACCAGAAGTGCCGGGTGCGTGACAACCGTAATCCGCTGCTGTCGTGCGCCGTTGACCCCCGCAGCGGCCACGAGAGCGAGGATGCGCCCGACGTTTCGCGCCTCACCACGGCCCCGACGGCCGATGCCGGCGGTGACACGGTTTTGGTGGTGGGCGGCGGCCCCGCCGGGCTGGAGGCCGCGCGGGTGCTGGCCGGGCACGGGCGGCGCGTGGAACTGGTGGAAGGTCAGGAGCAGCTCGGCGGCATGCTGCGGGGGGTGGGCGAGCGCTGGGCGCCGCTGCTGGACTGGCTGGAGTCGGAGGTGCGGCGGCTGGGTGTCACCGTCCGCACGGCCACCACCGCCGGGCTGCGGGAGATGACGGGCCGCAGCGTGGTGCTGGCCACCGGCTCGCGCCCCGGCCCGCGCCGCTGCGACATCGAGGGCGGCACGGTCCTGGAGGCGGCCGAGGTCCTCGCGGGCCGCGCCGTGCTGCCCGAGGGTGCGGTGGTGGTCGACGACCCGGTGGGCGATGCGACCGGTGTCGCGCTCGCCGAACGGCTGGCCGCCCAGGGCCGGGAGGTCACACTGGTCACCCCCGATCAGGTGGCCGGCACGCAGCTGGCGCTCACCGGCGACCTCGCCGACGCCCATGTGCGGCTGCAGCGCGCCGGGGTGCACCTGCTGCGCCGCTCGGTGCTGCGCGCCGCACTGGCGCACGCCGCCCTGGTGGAGGACGTGCTGAGCGGTGAGCAGCACAAGGTGGCGTGCGCGGTGGTGGTGCACTGCGGGCACCGGCTGCCCGACACGGCGCCGGTGGTCGACGGCGCGGTCCTGGCGGGCGACCGGGTGGCACCGCGCACCGTGCACGAGGCGCTGCTGGAGGGCAGGCGGGCGGCGCTGGCGCTGTGCGGTATGCAGGGGGGCACAGTCTGATGAGCGCAGGAAGGCTGCTGTTCTCGCCGCTGCGGCTGGGAGCACTGACCCTGGCCAACCGGATCGTGTTCTCCGCCCATCTGACCAACTACGCCCAGGACGGCCTGCCCAGCGAGCAGCACGCCGCCTACTATGCGGCGCGGGCGGCCGGCGGCGCGGGCCTGATCATCACCGAGGAGCACTCCACCCACGCCACCGACTGGCCCTACGAGAAGCTGATCCACGGCTTCAGGCCGCAGGCGGTGGCCGGCTACCGGCGTATCACCGAGGCCGTGCACGCGCACGGCACCCCCATCCTCGCCCAGCTCAACCACAACGGCGGCCAGGCGTCCTCGATGTACTCCCGGCTGCCGGTGTGGGCGCCCTCGCCGGTGCCCGACCCGCTGTTTCGGGAGGTGCCCAAGGAGGTCACCACCACGGAGATCGCCGACATCGTCGCCGGGTACGCCGCGGTGGCCGGGCACTGCGCGCAGGGCGGCTTCGACGGGGTGGAGCTGCAGTGCTCGCACTCCTCGATCGTGCGCGGCTTCCTCTCCCCCGCCACCAACCTGCGCACCGACGCCTACGGCGGCCCGCTGCACCAGCGGGCACGGATCCTGCTGGAGATCATCGACGCGGTGCGTGAGGCGATCGGGCCCGGCCGGGTGCTGGGCGTGCGGCTGTGCGGCGACGAGCTGCTGGAGGGCGGCACCACCATCGAGGAGGCCGTCCGGACAGCCCGTCTGGTGGAGGCCACCGGCAAGGTCGACTACATCAACACCTCGATCGGTGTGGCGACTTCGACCCTGTACATGATCGAGGCGTCGATGTCGGTGCCGCCCGGCTACGCCCTGTTCGTCTCCAACGCCATCCGCAAGGCGGTACGGCTGCCGGTGATCGGCGTCGGCCGCATCAAGGACCCGGTGCAGGCCGAACGGGCCCTCGCGGAGGGGCACTGCGACCTGGTCGGCGTGGTGCGCGGACAGATCGCCGACCCCGACTTCGCCGCCAAGGCCCGCGCCGGGCACACCCCGCACATCCGCACCTGCCTCTCGTGCAACCAGGAGTGCGTCGGCCGGATGGGCCTCAACCGCTGGCTGGGCTGCATCGAAAACCCCCGCGCGGGCCGTGAGGCGATCGCGCTGCCCGCCCCCGGGCCCCGGCCGCGCCGGGTCCTGGTCGTGGGCGGCGGGCCGGCCGGACTGCAGGCGGCGGCGACGGCGGCGCAGCGCGGACACCAGGTGACCCTCTACGAGCGGGGCGCGGCCACCGGCGGCCAGGTGGCGACCGCCGCCACCGCGCCCAGCCGCGCCGAGTTCCTGGACGTCGTACGCAATCTGCTGGCCGAGTGCCTGCGCCACGGCGTGGAGATCCGCACCGGGGTGGAGGCCACCGCCCAGTCGCTGCGCGCCCAGCAGCCCGACGCCGTGGTGCTCGCCACCGGGGCCCGGCCGCAACCGCCGTACTGGGCGGGCGGGCTGGAGCGGATCGTGGACGTGCGGGACGTGCTGGAGGGGCGGGCCGCGCCGGCCGCGGGAGCGCGGGTCCTGGTCGTCGACGAACTCGGCTTCCACCAGGCGACCTCGGTGGCCGAAGTGCTGGCCGACCGGGGCTGCCGGGTGCGCATCACCACCCCCGGGATGGTGGTCGGACAGGACCTGGGCATCACCCTCGACCTGGAGACGTACAGCGTGCGCGCCCACGCCAAGGGCATCGAACACGCCACCGACCAGGTGGTGACGGGGGCCCGGCCGGGCCCCGAAAAAGACGGGGACGGGGACGTGGAGCTGGACATCCTCACGCACACCACGGGCAGCATCGCGCAGGAGCGCTACGACTGGGTGGTGTGCGCCGCTCAGCAGACGCCCGAGGACGCCCTGTGGCAGGCCCTCAAGGACGCCCCGTTCCTGGTGCAGCGGGCGGGCGACTGCCTCGCCCCGCGCCGCGCGCACGCCGCGGTCATCGAGGGCCACCGGGCGGGGGCGGCGCTGTGAGCGCCGACGTGCGGCTTCCCGCCCGCCTCGCCGTCCTGGTGGTGCGTGAAGGGGTGCTGCCGCTGGGCGCCGACGAGGCGGTCGCCGAGGCGGACGGAGCAGTGCTGGTCACCGGCTCGCACACCCGCCCGGCCGCGGAGCAGCTGGTGTCGGCGAGGCGGGTGTGGAGCGCCGAGACGGGTCTCGGCCCCGCCGCGCTGGCCGCGGCCCTCGCGCCGCTGCTCACCCCGGTGCACACGCTGGTGCTGCCCGCCTCGCCCGACGGCCGCGACCTGGCACCGCGGCTGGCGGCCGCGCTCGGCCGTCCGCTGCTGGCCGGCGCGGTGGAAGTCCTGCCCCACGGCGCCGACGTGCTGCGCCTGGGCGGCAGCGCGCTGGTCGAACTCACCGTGGACGGAGCGTTCGTGGCCACCCTGGAGCCCGGGGTGCGCGGCGCAACCCCCGTGCCCGGCGCACCGCAGATCACCGAACTCGCCCTGCCCTACGCGGCGGACCGGCTGGTGCACGGCCCGGTCCGCGACACCTCCGCGGACGCCGGCGACCTGGCGGGCGCCCGCCGGCTGCTGGGCGCGGGCGGCGGCCTCGGCGGGCCGCAGGCCGTGGCCCTGCTCACCGAGGCCGGCGCCGCACTGGGCATGGCGGTGGGCGCCACCCGGGTGGTCACCGACGCGGGCTGGCTGGAGTACGCCCGCCAGATCGGCACCACCGGCGTCAGCGTCGACCCCGACCTGTACGTCGCCTTCGGCGTGGCCGGCGCCCCGCACCACACCGGCGGGCTCGGCGCGCCCCGCCATGTGGTGAGCGTGAACACCGACCCGTACTGCCCGATGACCGCCATGGCCGACCTCGGCATCGTGGCCGACGCGCCGGCCGTACTCGCCGCGCTGGTGCGGCGGTTGCAAAGCGGCGCGGCCGGCGGGGAGGTGCGCGATGCCGCCTGAGAACAGCGAAACGCCCGCCTTCGACGTGGTCGTCGTCGGCGCGGGCCCGGCCGGATCGGCCGCCGCCCTGGAGGCCGCGCGGGCCGGGATGTCGGTGGCGCTGCTGGAGCGCGGCCCCTATCCGGGCGCCAAGAACGTGTACGGCGGTGTGGTCTACGGCCGCATCCTGGACGAGCTGGTGCCCGACTGGTGGGAACACATGCCCGTGCAGCGCTGGGTGACCCGGCGCTCCACCATGATGCTCACCGACACCCAGGCCCTGAGTGTCGACTTCCGCACCGAGGACTGGGGCCGTCCCCCCTACAACGGTGCCACCGCCCTGCGCTGCGACCTCGACGGCTGGCTCGCCTCCCTCGCCCAGCAGGCCGGCGCCGTCCTGGTGCCCGCCACCACCGCCACCGGGCTGCTGCGCGACAGCGCGGGCCGGGTGTGCGGGGTGCGCACCGACCGGCCCGACGGCGAGATCAGCGCACGCGTCGTCATCGCCTGCGACGGCGTCAACTCCTTCCTGGCCAAAGAGGCGGGACTGTTCAAGAAGGTGAGGGGCAAGCAGGCCGAGCACACCTCGCTGGGCGTGAAGGAAACCCTCGCACTGCCCCGCGAAGTGATCGAGGAACGCTTCGGTCTCAGCGGGCAGCACGGCCAGGACATCGAGGTCCTCGGCTGCACCGGCGCCATCCCCGGCGGCGGGTTCCTCTACACCAACCTGGAATCCGTCAGCGTGGGCGTGGTGCTGTCGCTGACCGGCCTGGCCGCATCCCGCACCCGGCCCGAGGCGGTGCTCGCCGGCCTCAAGCAGCACCCGGCGATCGCCCCGCTGCTGCGCGGCGGCGAACTCAAGGAGTACTCCGCCCACCTGATCCCCGAGGGCGGCTACGACACCATGCCGCAACTGGCCGGCGACGGCATCCTGGTGGCCGGGGACGCCGCCGCGATGTGCCTGGCCGCCGGGGTCTGGCTCGAGGGCGTCAACTACGCGCTGGGCGCGGGCATGTACGCCGGCCGGGCCGCCGCCGCGGCCGTCACCGCCGGCGACACCTCCCGGGCGGGGCTGGCCGGCTACCGCAGGCTGCTGGAGGACTCCTTCGTCCTGGCCGACCACCGCAGACTGCGCCGGGTACCGGGACTGGTCTTCTCCGACCGGGTGCAGCACGCCTATGCGGGACTGCTGTGCGACGTGGCCCAGGGGTTCTTCACGGTCGACAACCCGCGCCCCAAACCGGGCCTGCGCCGGCTGCTGCGGGACGCGGCCCGCGGGCACGGCGTACGGGCGCGCCATCTGCTGTCCGACGCGTTGAGCGGAGCGAGGTCCTTCCGGTGAGCCAGACAAGCAGCGACGGCGCCCTGCCCAGCGTCTCCTTCGAGGACCGGATGGCCACGGTCGACTTCCGTGTCGCCGAGCGGGCGCACATCACCCTGGACACCGACGTGTGCCGCTCCTGCGAGGTCCGCACCTGCGTGCACGCCTGCCCCGCCGACCTGTTCGTGCCCACCGGCGACGGCGGGATCCTCTTCAACTACGAGCAGTGCTTCGAGTGCGGCACCTGCTACCAGGTCTGCGACTCCCCCGGCGCCCTCACCTGGACCTACCCCGAGGGCGGCCACGGCGTCGCCTTCCGGCAGGGGTGAGCGCCGTGCTGGTGGCCGCCGCACTGCGCTGGGCGGACCCCCGCGCCCGGGCGCACCCGCTGACCGGCGCGAGCGAACCCGCACCGTACGCGGCCGGCGCGGCAGCAGCGGACGGATGCGCCCTGGAGCACGCCCTGCAACTCGCCGAACAGCTCGGCGCGCGCTGCGTGGCGGTGACCGTGGGCCCGGCCGGCGCCGAGGAAATGCTGCGCGACGCGCTCGCCGCCGGCGCCGATGCGGTGCTGCGCATCGAGGGAGACGACGGCGACGAGGCCGCCACCGCGCACACCCTGCTGGCCGGCCTGACGGCCGCCGGGCACCCGGTACCCGATCTGTGGGTGTGCGGGGCCCGCTCGGTGGACCGGGGCACCGGCGCGACACCGGGCCACCTGGCGGCCCGGCAGGGCGTGGTGCAGGCACTGGGACTGCTGGAGCTGACCGCGGCGCCCGCCCCGGCGGCCGAGGAGGATGACGGCGGGGCGACGGGCCTGCGGCTGCGGGCGGTGCGGCGGCTGGACGGCGGCCGCGCCGAGGAACTGCAAGTGCCGCTGCCGGCGGTGTGCTCCGTGGAGGCGGGGACGCTACGGCCGCGCCGGGCATCCCTGGCCGCGGCCCTTGCCGCACGCCGCGCGGAGATACCGGTGGTGCGCGTGAGCGCCCCGGCAGGCGACGCCGCGGGAGCGGTGCGCGCGGGCCGGGTGCGCCCCTACCGGCCGCGCGCCAAGGCACTGCCCGCCCCCGAAGGCACTACCCGGCAGCGGCTGCTCACCCTCACCGGCGCCCTCACCCCGCCCCGTACCCCGCCCCGCCTGGTCACTCCCGCCTCCCCCGAGGAGGCCGCCGACCTCCTGCTCGCGCATCTGCGCGAGCACGGCGTGCAGGGATAAGCCGGCCCGCCCGGCGCCCCCGGCTCCACCGACCGCACCGAGGAAGGCCCTGCCAGCATGGACACCGCACCCCCCACCCCTGCGCGCGGCGCGGCGGCCGGGCGGCGCACCGCCGTGGTCACCGGGGCGGCGCGCGGCATCGGTGCGGCCGTGGTGGAAAGGCTGGCCCGGGACGGCTGGCAGGTGGTGGCCGTGGACGTGTGCCGCGACTTGCCGGGGGTCGGCTACCCGCTGGGCACCGAGAAGGAACTCCAAGCCCTCGCCAAGCGGTGGCCGGACGCGGTGGTGCCGGTGGTCGCCGACGTACGCGACCAGGCGGCGCTCCAGGACGCGGTCGAGGTGGCGCACCGCCGCTTCGGCACGCTGGACGCCGCGGTGGCCGCGGCCGCGGTGATGGCCGGGGGGCGGCCGCTGTGGCAGAGCACCGACGAGGAGTGGGACGCCCTGTTCGAGATCGGGGTGCGCGGGGTGGCCAACCTGGCCCGGGCCGCCGTGCCCCGGCTGCTCGCCCGCCGCGAGCCGCGCTCGGGCCGCTTCGTCGCCCTCGCCTCGGCGGCCGCCCACCACGGCCTGTGGCACCTGGCCGGCTACAACGCGGCCAAGCATGCGGTGGTGGGGCTGATCCGGGGCCTGGCCACCGACCTGCGGGGCACCGGCGTCACCGCCACCGCCGTCTCCCCCGGCTCCACCCGCACCCCGATGCTGCAGGCCAGCGCCGACCTCTACGACCTGCCGGACACCGCCCAGTTCGCCCAACACCATCTGCTGGGACGCCTCCTGGAACCGCAGGAGGTGGCGGCCGCGGTGTGCTGGCTGTGCGGCGAGGAGGCCTCCGCCCTCACCGGCACGGTGGTCCACGCGGACGGGGGGTTCACCCCGTGACACCGCCCACCGGCCCCGCCCCGGCGGCGCACCGGATGTGCCTGCCCTGCCCTGGAGTCCGTTTCCTCCCCGGCCCCAGGGCCGGGGTATCCCCGGAGGAACCCCGATGAGCGCCACGGTCCCCGAGAACACCGCGAGCCCGGCGGGCGCCCCCCGCTCCCCCCAGTTGTTCTTGACCCCCGACCCTTCCCTGGGCCGGCTGTCCGGCGGGCGGACCCTGCTGGGCGGCTCCCCCTACCGGGTGCTGCGGCTGACCGAGACGGGGGCGCGGCTGGTGGAGGGCTGGCTGGAAGGCCAGGCGGTCGCCGAGCGGCCGGGGCAGCGGCGGCTGGCCGAGCAGCTGATCAACGCCGGGATGGCCCATCCGCGCTACGCGGCGGGCCCGTTCACCGCGGCCGACGTCACCGCGGTGGTCCCGGTCCGTGATCACCCCGAGGTGAGCGGGGCGCTCGGGTCGCTGGCCCACCTCGCCGCCGTCGTGGTGGTGGACGACGGTTCCGCCGTGCCGCTGCCCGGCGCGGCCCTGCGTCATCCCGCCCCGCGCGGCCCGGCCGCCGCCCGCAACAGCGGCTGGCGGCTGGCCGGCACCGAGCTGGTGGCATTCCTGGACGCGGACGTGGCGGTCCAACCGGGCTGGCTCGAGGCGCTGTTGCCGCACTTCGCGGATCCCCAGGTGGCCGCGGTGGCGCCGCGGGTGCGCAGCCGGCCGGGCACCAGCGTGCTGGAGCGCTACGAGCAGGAACGCTCGCCGCTCGACCTGGGCCCGCTGCCCTGCGTGGTCCGCCCGGGCAGCAGGGTGAGTTACGTACCCACGGCCGCCCTCGTCGTCAGGGTCTCGGCTCTGCGGGAGCTGGGCGGCTTCGACGAGACGCTGCGCTACGGCGAGGACGTCGACCTGGTCTGGCGGCTGGCCGGCCAGGGGTCGCTGGTGCGCTACGAGCCGGCGTCCGAGGTGCGGCACGCGCCCCGCTCGCGCTGGTCGGCGTGGGCGCGCCAGCGCTTCGACTACGGCACCTCGGCCGCGCCGCTGGCACTGCGGCACGGCACGGCGGCGGCGCCGCTGCGGGTGTCCCCGTGGACGCTGGCATGCTGGGCGGCCGTTGCCGCCGGCCGGCCGGCCGCTGCCGCCGGCACCGCCCTGATCACCGCGTCGCTGCTGCCGCGCAAACTGCACCCGGTGGGGGTGCCCGCCCAGGAGGCGGTGGCGCTGGCGCTGCGCGGTCACTGGGGGGCGGGGCGGATGTTCGCGGACGCCGTCACCCGGTCGTGGTGGCCGGTGGCGGTGCCCGCCCTCGCCGCCTCCCGCAACGGACGCCTCCTGCTGGCCGCCGCCTGGGGCCGCCACCTCGCCGACTGGCACACCCGGCGCCCCCCGCTCGCCCTGCCGCAGTGGTTTGCGGCACGCGTCGGCGACGACCTCGCCTACGGCGCCGGCGTGTGGTGGGGCGCCCTGCGCCACCGCACCCTGGCCCCGCTGCGCCCGGACACCTCCGACTGGCCGGGCCGGGACGGGGTGCGGCGGGTTTGAGCCCTCCCCCTGAAGCAGAGGGGCCGCTCAGGCGGCCGGTGCGCCCGGCGCACGGTCCGCTCTTGCGCCCTCCACGCCGGCCGGGCCCAAACCAGCCCGGTCCTCGCACCCCCCTCGTGCGGGCGGTCTCTCGCCCGAAGGGCCGGGGCGTTCTCGGAGGTTCCCGGTGAGCGGCGGAAACGGGCCGCGCAGGGTGCGCAGGCTGGGCGAGTTGACGTGGCCCGAGGTCGCGGCGCTGGCCGGGCACAGTGTGCTGGTGGTGCCGGTGGGCTCGACCGAGCAGCACGGGCCGCATCTGCCGTTCACCGTGGACACGGAGATCGCGCAGGCGCTGGCGGAGCGGCTGGCGGCGGCGCGGGAGTGGGTGGTGCTTGCCCCGCCGGTGCACTACGGCTCCAGCGGCGAGCACGCCGGCTTTCCCGGCACGCTGTCGATCGGCCGGGCGGCCACCGAGCTGCTGCTGACCGAACTGGGCCGCTCGGCCGACGCGTTCGCCGCGGTCGCGTTCGTCTCGGGGCACGGCGGCAACGCCGTGCCCGTGCGGCGTGCGGTGGCGCGGCTGCGCGACGAAGGGCGCCGCGCGCACTTCTGGGAGCCTGCCGGGGACGGCGGCGACAGCCACGCGGGCCGCGCGGAAACCTCCGCGATGCTGGCGCTGCGGCCCGCCGCGGTGCACCAGGAGCGGGCCGCGGCGGGTGAGACCCGGCCGCTGCCGGCGCTCCTGCCACAGCTGCGACGCGGCGGACTGCGGGCGGTGACCGCCAACGGGGTGCTCGGTGATCCGCGCGGCGCGGGGGCCGATGGCGGCCGGGAGCTGCTCGACACCTGGGCCGCGAGCCTGCTGACGGCCAGCGAGGCGTGGCGACCGCCGGCGCCGGGTCACTGAACCGGCTGGGCCTGGCGGGCTTCGCGTCATCTGCGGTGCCGCGGCGGGGGCGGGGGTGACGCCCCCGCAGCACTCGGTGACCCCCCGGCCGGCCCCGGGCATGAACTACTCGACGCCTGGGCCGCGAGCCTGCTGACGGCCTGCGAGGCGTGGCGGAAGCCGGCGCCGGGTCACTGAACCGGCTGGGCCTGGCGGGCTTCGCGTCATCTGCGGTGCCGCGGCGGGGGCGGGTGACCGCCCACACAGCACTCGGTGCCTCCGGCCGGCCCCAGGCATGAACTACTCGACGCCTGGGCCGCGAGCCTGCTGACGGCCGGCGAAGGGTGGCGGCCACCGGCGCCGGGTCACTGAACCGGCTGGGCCGGCAGTCTTCCCGTCATCTGCGGCGCCGCGGCGGGCAGTGACCGCCCACGCAGTGCTCGGTGATCCACGCGGCGCGGAAGCCGGCGCCGGGTCACTGATCCTGCTGGGCCTGGCGGGCTTCGCGTCGTCTGCGGCGCATCAGTGCCTCGATGCCGTCCAGGGCGCAGTGCAGGGAGAAACCGAACTCCGCTTCCTCGCCGTCGGAGTTGTCGAAGACGCCTGCTTCCATGGCCGCGTTGATGGCGGGGAAGCGGTCCGCGTCCGCCAGTTTCTCGATGAGCCGGCGGTAGTCCAGCATCGATGCGGCGCCGTCGGCCCCGGTTTTCGAGAAGGCCTCGTAGGTCTGGGCGAGCTGGGCCTCGTTGCGGACCAGGCCGGCCAGCATCAGGATCGTGGACATCTTCTGCGCCTCGGTCAGACCGGTGCGCTGCAGGAAGCACAGTCCCTGTTCGGCCCATGCGATCTGGTGGGGTGTCGCGGGCGGCCCGCTGATGGGGATGCGCACCACCCAGCTGTGCCGGCGCAGCACGGCCAGGTAGGAGTGGCTCCAGTGCTCCAGCCCGGCCCGCCAGTGCGGTTTCGCGTCCGGGTGGGGGACGGGCGGGCCGAAGGCGGCGTCCACCATCAGCGGCAGCAGCTCGTCCTTGGCGGAGACGTACCGGTAGAGGGACATCGTCGAGGAGTTGAGTTCCTTGGCGATACGGCTCATGGAGATGGCGCCGATTCCTTCGCGGTCCGCGAGGCGTACGGCGGTGTCCACGATCCGTCCCAGACTCAGGACCCGCTTGGGGCCCTTGTGGGAGGGCTCTCGCAGGCCCCACGCCACCTCGATGCTCGCCGGGAGGCCCACGACACTGTCGCTACCCATATGCGCCCGCCCTCTGTTGGCTGTGTCGACGAACCGTCACCACAATCTAGCCCAGCGGCCCGGCACACACACGTACTGCGTGCGCCACACACTATTTAGCGTTCACCGTACGCAGTACCTGGTGTCCGGGTCAACCGCGCCCCGGAAGGGACGGGGAAACAGGCACGGGCCTGTCGGCCGGCGAGCACCCGGGGGTGTTCGCCGGCCGAAGGCCCGTGTCTGCCGGCGGGGTTCGGCCGGTGGGTCAGTACCCCTGTGGCCGGGTGTGGTCGGCCACCATCGCGACCGGCGCCGGGGTGCCGGCGTCGGCCGGCCAGGAGGCCGGTGTCTGCCGTGCGACCACGGTCGACTCCGACTCCTCCTCGGTCTGTGGGTTGTTGGGCACCTTGCGCAGGGCCACGGTCACGAACAGCATGCCCAGGATGACCACGGCGCCGGCCACCACCGCCGCCAGGTTGAGGCCGTGGGTGAAGGCGTCGCGGGCCACGTGCAAAACGCTGCGGCCGCTCTCGCCGGGCAGCTTCTGCGCCGCGACGATCGCGCCGCCCAGGGTGTCGGGCGCGGTGCTGTAGGCGTCCTTGGGCAGGCCGCTGGGCAGCTTGTCCTTGACGTCGTTGCCGTAGACGTAGGCGCCGACGCTGCCGAGCAGGGCCATGCCGAGCGAACCGCCGAGCAGCGAACCCGTCTCGAGCACCGCGGTGCCCGAACCGGCCTCCTCCTCACTGACGTTGGCGACCAGCATGTCCGTGCACTGGCCCAGGACCGAGACCAGACCGCCGGCCTGCAGGCTCATCGCCACCAGCATCAGCCACAGCGGCGAGCCCGCGTCGAGCTGCGTCATGATCGCGAAGCCGCCCAGCGCCATTGCGAAGCAGCCCGCGGTGACCGAGGAGCGCCGCACGCCCTTCTCCAGGAAGGCGACGGTGGTCGGCTGGATGACGGCGACCCCCACCGACGGCACCAGGCTCCACAGCGCCGCGTTCAGCGGGGTGCGGTCCTGCACCGACTGCAGGTACTGCGCGGTGAAGACGGTGAAGCCGATCAGCGCGAAGGAGCCGATGAGCTTGGTGATCACCGCGCCGCTGACGGCACGGCGCTTGAGCAGGGCCATGTCCAGCATCGGGTGGTCGGAGGCACGCTGGCGGATCGCGAAGGCGATCAGGCTGGCCACACCGACGCCGATGCAGGCCAGCCGCAGCGAGTCGGCGCCGTTGGCCGCGATCTCCTTGATGCCGTAGATGAGCGGGAACAGACCGACGATGGTGAGCAGCGATCCCAGCACGTCGAACTTGCCGACCCGCGAGACCTTGGACTCCGGCAGCAGCATCGGCGCCGAGATCAGCAGCATCACCATGAACGGCACGTTGATCAGGAAGATCGAGCCCCACCAGAAGTGGGCCAGGAGCAGACCGCTGAGCACCGGGCCCGCGGTCACTCCCATGCCGAGTGTGCCGACGAAGATGGCGACGGCCTTGGTGCGCTCCTTCGGGTCGCGGAACATCACCCGCAGCAGCGCCATCGCCGTGGGTTCGAGGGTCGCGCCGCCGACCGCCTGGAAGATGCGGGCGAAGATGAGCATCTCGGAGCTCTGGCTGTAGGCCGCGATGATCGAGCCGATGCCGAAGATGAGCGCGCCCACCATCAGCAGCTTGCGACGGCCGATCCGGTCACCGATGGAGCCCATCGTGATGTAGAGGCTCGCCAGCACGAAGCTGTATGCGTCGAACATCCACAGCTGCTCGGTGGCGGTGGGCGAGAGCTGTTCGGTGATGTTCGGAACGGCGAAGTACACCACCGACATGTCCATCGACACGAGCAGCAGGGCCAGCATGAGTACACCTAGTGCGGTCCACTCCTTCCGGCCTGCCTTGCGAGTGACTTCAGGCATGTTCGATGCCTCCCGTGATCGGATCGAGCTTTTTACTGCGTGCGGCGCACGCGGTATTGTGTAGACCATACGCAGAAAGTGGAGGGAGGGTCAATCGGATAGGGAGCGATGCGGAGTTGCCGGCAGGGCGGCGGTGTGCGACGGGCCGTCAGGAGGGCGGGAGGTGGTCGGTCCCACGCCGTCCCGGACGGCAGTTCTGTGGCTGGCCCTTCCCCTGGAAGTCCCTCCGCCGGGCGTGACGCAGGGCCTTATCCGAAACCATAGCCGCGCCGCGTCACGGCCGAAGGAGGGTAATTCCGCGGCTCAAGCGGAAGTCGAGAAGCACTCCGATCACTGCCCCTTCCGGATGGCCAAAAAGGGCCGTTTCGAAGACCGCGAAAGCGTCCCGAAGTCACCGCCCCCGAGGGCGTCTTGGCAGTTCAGAACGGGCCCGGGGCGCCCTGCCGCGGGCCGCGGCCCAGGACCCGGCCGCCTGCCCGGCACGCCACCACCGGCACCATCCGGCGATTTGACGTACGGCTTCTCGCCATACCCGAAACACCGCGGAGCCCACCGGAATTCAAGTCAGGCTCCAGCGAAATTCAAGCGACTCTCCAGCGGAATTACCACCGCCTCGGCGAAAGGGCCGAGCAGGGCCCGTCACAGGCTCTTGAGGTACTCCGTCATGACCTCGTGAAAGGCCTCCGGCTCCTCCAGGTGCGGCAGGTGGCTGGAGTCCTCGAAGACCACCCAGCGCGCGTCGGGGATCCGCTCCGCGTAGGGGCGCACCGTCTTGGGGGTGGCCTCGTCGTGGCGGCCGGACAGGACCAGGGTCGGCACGGCGACGTCCGCCAGGCGGTCCTCCACGCCCCAGTCCTTCAGGGTTCCGATGACGTGGAACTCACTGGGGCCGTTCATGGCGTAGTACACCGTCGGGTCGTTGTAGACCTCGTAGAACGAGGCCCGGTACTCGCGCGGCCACGGCTTGAGGCGGCAGACGTGCTTCTCGTAGAAGGGCGTCATCGCCCCGTAGTACTCCTCGCTGTCCGTCGTCCCGGCCGCCTCGTGGCGCAGCAGCGTCTCGTTGACGCCGGGCGGCAGCTGGGCGCGCAGCACCGCCATCTCCTCCAGCCACAGCGGGTAGGAGGCGGGCGAGTTGGCGATCACCAGGCCGCGCAGGCCGGCCGGGCGGGCGGCGGCGTGCTCGGCCACCAGCAGACCGCCCCAGGACTGGCCGAACAGTACGTAGTTGTCGGCGATGCCGAGGGAGGTCAGCAGGTTGTCGAGCTCGGCGAGGAACAGCTCGACGGTCCAAAAGTCCGCGCCGCGGCCCGGCAGATGGGTGGAACCGCCGTTGCCGATCTGGTCGTAGTGCACGATGGCCCGGCCCTCCTCGGCGAGCCGGGCCAGCGGCAGCAGATAGTCGTGCGTGGAGCCCGGGCCGCCGTGCACCACCACGACCGGCGCGAGGCCCGAGCCGAGGTCGCCGGTGACGCGGTACCAGGTCTTGTACTCGCCGAACGGAACGGTTCCCTTGGCGCTCGGGGCCGGTGTCATGGATCCTCACTTCTTCACCTGTATGGGCTGTGGAACTGCCTGCGCCGCCCCGGCCCTGCCACCCCCCTTTCCACCACCGCCACCGCCACCGCCTGCGCTGCCGACGGGCAACGCAGGCGGAACAAGCGGAACGAGCGGAACAGGCAGGGCAGACGGGGCAGACGGGCGGGCGGGAGGGACGACCGCAGGGGTTAGAGCGCCCCGGAGAGCCACTCCTGCACGCTCCGCGCGGTCTGCCCGGCCGCTTCCTCCACGATGGTGAAGTGGTCGCTGGGCACGGAGCGGTAGGTGTGGCCGGGATGCCAGGGCCGGGCCTTCCAGGAGTCGTCGACGGCGCCACCGGCAACACCGGCATCGGCGTCGGCGTCGGCGTCGGCGTCGGCGAGGAAGCTGCGCTCGGCGCCCAGGAACAGCACCGGGGTGTCGACGGCGTCCAGCGGGATCAGCGGCAGCAGGTCGAAGTAGGCGCGCATGGCGGACAGGCCCGCCGCGTCGAACAGACCGTACTGCGAGTCGCGTTCCACCAGCGCGGCGGACATCTGCTCGAACACCTGGGCCTGCATGCCGCCGCCCTTCTCCTGCGTCACCACGTACGTGTCCACGAGGACCACGCCCGCCGCCGGCGTGCCCAGTTCACGCTCCAGGCGGCCCGCGGTGGCGTAGGCGAGGAGCCCTCCGGCGGAGTAGCCGAACAGCACGAACGGCTCGCCCTCCGCCGCCTCCAGCACGGCGTGGGACAAGGCCGAGGTGAGCGCGTCGACGGAGGCGGGCAGGTTCTCGCCGCGCTCGAATCCGGGCGAGGGCAGGCTGGTGACGGGGCGTATGTCCCGGAAGTGCGAGGCCAGCCGGGCGTGCTGGTGGGTGCCTCCGGTGGCCATGGGTGTGCCGAGGCAGATCAGCCGCGGCCGGGCCGGGCCGTCGGCCAGCCGCACCGGGCGCAGCGGAGCGGCGAGGTCACGGTGGCTGTCGAAGGTCGGGCGCAGATCGGCGACCGCGCGCAGCAGAGAGAACGCCTGGGTCGTGCGGCCGGCCAGCACGCTCTGACGGAACAGGCCCGTCACGGTGTCCTCGTCGGCCTCGGCAGCCCGGGCGCCGGAGGCGTCCGAGGCCGGGGCCGATCCGTCGAACCGCTCCAGTACCTCGACGAGTTCACGGGCCAGCCCCGCAGGGGTCTTGCTGTCGAACACGGCCATCGGCGGCAGGTCGATGCCGAGGACGCCGTTGAGGGCGCCGCGCAGTTCCATCGCGCTGAGCGAGTCCACGCCCGCTTCCAGAAAGTCCCGCTCGGCCACGATGGCGTCCACCGAGGCGTGCCCCAGGACGCGGGCGGTGTGCTCCATCACCAGCGTCAGCAGCGCCTTCTCCCGCTCGGCCGGCTCCAGGGCGGCGAGCTGCCCGCGCAGCACCGAGGAGTCCGCCCTGACCCGGCCGCTACGACGCCTGGTGACACGGACCAGTCCCCGGTACAGGGCGGGCAGGTTCTCGCCTGCCGAACGCAGCGCCTTGAGGTCGAGACGGATGGGAACAAGGGCCGGAGCGGGAAGGGTGCTTGCGGTGTCGAAGAGTTGCAGACCCTGTTCGGGGGTGAGGGCGTGCACGCCCGTGCTGCTCATCCGGTCGAGGTCGGCCTGACCCAGCTCCCCGGCCATGCCACCGCCCCACAGACCCCAGGCCAGGGACTGTGCGGGCAGCCCGGCCGCCTTGCGGTGGGTGGCAAGCGCGTCCAGGAAGGCGTTGGCGGCCGCATAGTTGCCCTGCCCCGGGTTGCCGAAGGTTCCGGCCGCGGAGGAGAACAGCACGAACGCGCTCAGGTTCTTGTCGGCGGTCAGGTCGTGCAGGTTCAGGGCCGCGTCCACCTTCGGGCGCAGCACCCTGTCCACCCGCTCGGGGGTGAGCGAGGCGATGATGCCGTCGTCCAGGACGCCGGCGACGTGGACCACCGCGGACAGGTCCACATCCTGAAGCAGGGCCGCCAGTGCGTCGCGGTCGGCGGCGTCGCAGGCCGCCACCGACACCTCGGCGCCCAACGCGGTCAGCTCGGCCGTCAACTCCGCCATTCCCGGAGCCTGTTCACCCCGACGGCTGGTCAACAACAGGCTCCGCACCCCATACGCGGTCACCAGATGCCGCGCGAACAGCCCGCCCAGCGTGCCACTCGCACCGGTCAGCAGGACCGTGCCCTCGGCGGTGAACACCGGGGCGTCCTCGTTCACGGTGGCAGGCGTACGGGCCAGCCGGGCACCGTAGGCGGCCGTACCGCGCACGACGACCTGCGGCTCACCGGTCGCCAGCGCGAGGGCGACGGCGTCTTCGACGCTGCCTTCGTCCGCGTCCACCAGGAAGATACGGCCCGGGTCCTCCGACTGGGCGGAGCGGACCAGACCCCATACGGCGGCGCCGGCCAGGTCGGTGACGTCCTCACCCGCCAGCGCCACCGCACCCCGGGTGAGGAACACCAACGGGCCCTCGGCGGACTGCAGTTCGGACAGTGCGTGGCGTACCGCGGACCGTACCGCTTCGGCGTCCGTGCCGGGGGTGGTGTGCAGGACGTTCACGTCGGCGGGTGCCGTGCCGTTCGCGGCGGCCAGGGGGACCCAGTCCAGCTGGAAGAGTGACTCGTTGAGCGCCGCTTGTCCGGACGCCGACTGGCCGGCGGAGATCTCCCGCAGGGCGAGCGTCTCGACGGTGGCCACCGGGCGGCCCTCCTCGTCGGCGACCCGAAGGGACACGCCGTCGGTGCCGGCGGGCGAGAGCCAGAGCCGTACCCGGTCGGCGCCCGAGGCGTGGAAGGACACGCCGGTCCACGCGAACGGCAGCCGCGCGGAGCGGTCATCGCCGCCGCTGTCACGCAGCGCGATGGCGTGCAGGCAGGCATCCAGCAGTGCCGGGTGCACCGCGAAGCCTTCGACGCTCGTCTCCTCCGGCAGCGCGATCTCGGCATAGACGTCCTCGCCCGACCGCCAGGCGGCCGTCAGGCCCTGGAAGACCGGCCCGTACTCCAGACCGGCTTCCGCGAGCCCCTCGTACAGGCCCTCGACGTCCACCGGCTCGGCACCGGCCGGCGGCCACTGCGCCAGGTCGAAGGAGGGCTCGACCGGAGTGGCGGACAGGGATCCGGTGGCGTGCAGGGTCCACTGGACGTCGTCGGTGTCCTGCGTACGGGTGTACAGCCGCACCGCCCGGCGCGTTCCGGACTCGTCCGGCTCGTCGACGACGACGTGCACGATGACGCCACCGCTCTCCGCCAGCACCAGCGGCGCCTGCAACGTCAGCTCCTCCAGCCGGTCGCAGCCGACCTCGTCGCCGGCGGCCAGCGCCAGTTCGACCAGGCCGGTGCCCGGGAACAGGACGGTGCCGCCGACCGCGTGGTCGGCCAGCCAGGGCTGCGACGAGACCGACAGGCGGCCGGTCAGCACCACGCCGTCGCCGTCGGCCATGCGCACGGCCGCGCCGAGCAGTGTGTGCCCGGTCGGCTCCAGGCCGGCTTCCGAGACTCCGCCGCCCAGTTCGGCGGCGACCCATGACTCGGCCAGGTAGTCCAGGGTGTGGAACCAGTAGCGCTGGCGCTGGAAGGCGTAGGTCGGCAGGTCGACGCGGCGTGCTCCGGTGCCGGCGTAGAACGCGGTCCAGTCAACAGCCCCGCCCCGTACGGCGATCCGTGCCAGCGCGGACACTGTCTCGCGGGTTTCGTCGCGGTCGCGGCGCAGGGTGGGCACGAAGGCCGCGTCCTCGGCGGACTGCCGGCCCATCGCCGTGAGCACCGCATCCGGACCCAGCTCGACGAACGTACCCACACCCGCAGCTTCCAGGGCCCCGATCGCGTCGGCGAAACGGACCGCCTCACGGACGTGGCGGACCCAGTACTCCGGGTCCTGCAGTTCGTCGCCGACGAGGGTGCCGGTGAGGGTGGACACGATCGGGATGGAGGGAGTGGCGTACGTCAGCTCCTGTGCGACGGCACGGAAGTCGGCGAGCATCGGCTCCATCAGCGGGGAGTGGAAGGCGTGGGACACCTTCAGACGAGTGGTCTTACGGCCCTCCGCCTCGAAGTGCGCCTTGATCCGCAGCGCCTCCGCCTCAACACCGGAGACGACCACTGCGGTGGGCCCGTTGACGGCGGCGATGCCCACGCCGTCGGCCAGCAGCGGGCGTACCTCGTCCTCGGTCGCCTGCAGGGCGACCATCGCACCGCCCTCCGGCAGCGCCTGCATCAACCGGCCCCGCGCGGTCACGAGTTTCGCGGCATCCGCCAGGGACAGCACCCCGGAGACGTGCGCGGCCGCGAACTCGCCGATCGAGTGCCCGGCCAAGTAGTCGGGCTTGATCCCCCACGATTCGAGCAGCCGGTACAGCGCCACCTCCAGCGCGAACAACGCCGGCTGGGTGAACTCCGTACGGCTCAGCCGCCCGGCGTCCTCACCCCAGATGACCTCCCGCAGCGGCACATCGATCTCAGCCAGTACCGCATCGAAAGCCTCGGCGAACACCGGGAACGCGGCGTGCAGTTCACGGCCCATCCCGATGCGCTGCGCCCCCTGCCCGGTGAACAGGAAGGCTGTACGTCCGGTGCCGCGCACGCTGCCCTGCACCACACCCGCGGCAGGGGCGCCCTGCGCCAGCCCGGACAGGCCCGCCAGCAGCTCTTCGCGGTTCGCGCCCATCACGGCCGCTCGGAAGTCCAGTGCGGTGCGGGTGCTGGTGAGGGAGTGGGCGATGTCGAGGGGGCGCAGGTCGGGGTGGGATTCGAGGTGGGTCTTCAGGCGTTCGGCCTGGCCCTGGAGGGCCTGTTCCGTCTTGCCGGTGAGGAGGAGAGGGACGACGGGCAGGTCGCTCTCGGTCGTGGGCTCGTCGGGGACGGGGTCGGGGTCGGGGGCTTGTTCGAGGATGACGTGGGCGTTGGTGCCGCTGATACCGAAGGAGGACACCCCCGCGCGACGCGGGCGGCCGGTCTCCGGCCAGGGCCGGGACTCCGTCAGCAGCCGCACGTTGCCCTCGGACCAGTCGACCTGGTGGGTGGGTTCGTCCACGTGCAGGGTCGGCGGCAGCACACCGTGCCTGATCGCCTCGACCATCTTGATGATGCCCGACACCCCGGCCGCAGCCTGGGTGTGGCCCATGTTCGACTTGATCGACCCCAACCACAACGGCTGGTCCTCGGGCCGGTCCTTGCCATACGTCGCCAGCAGCGCCTGGGCCTCGATCGGGTCGCCGAGCGTGGTACCCGTGCCGTGCGCCTCGACCGCATCGACGTGGTCAGGGGCGAGCTGGGCACCGGCGAGGGCCTGGCGGATGACACGGACCTGGGCGGGACCGTTGGGCGCGGTCAGGCCGTTGCTGGCGCCGTCCTGGTTGACGGCGATGCCGCGGACGACTGCGAGGACGGGGTGGCCGTTGGCGCGGGCGTCGGAGAGGCGCTCCACCAGCAGCATGCCGGCGCCTTCGCCCCAGGCGGTGCCGTCCGCCGCTGCGGCGAAGGACTTGCAGCGCCCGCTGTGGGACAGGCCGCGCTGGCGGCTGAACTCGACGAAGGTCTCCGGCGTTGCCATCACGCAGACGCCACCGACCAGGGCGAGGGTGCAGTCGCCCGAACGCAGGGCGTGCACGGCGGAGTTGAGGGCGACGAGGGACGAGGAGCAGGCGGTGTCCATCGTCACCGACGGCCCTTCGAGGCCGAGGGCGTAGGAGATGCGGCCCGAGGCGATGGAGCCGGTGTTCGCGTTGGCGGCGTAGTCGTGGTACATCATTCCGGCGAAGACGCCGGTGGCCGAGCCCTTCAGTGCGGCCGGGTCGATGCCGGCGCGCTCGATCGCCTCCCAGGAGGTCTCCAGCAGCAGCCGCTGCTGCGGGTCCATGAGGAGCGCTTCGTTCGGTGAGATACCGAAGAGGGAGGGGTCGAAGTCGGCGGCGTCGTGCAGGAAGCCGCCCTCACGGACGTAGGTCGTGTTGGGGCGCTGGGCCTCGGGGTCGAAGAGCTGGTCGGCGTCCCAGCCCCGGTCGGTGGGGAATTCCGTGACCGCGTCCACCCCGTCGGCGACCAGCCGCCACAGGTCTTCCGGGCTCTCCACCCCTCCGGGGTAGCGGCAGCTCATGCCGATGATGGCGACGGGTTCGCGGAGGGTGGCGGTGAGCTTCTTGTTCTGGGCGCGCAGCCGCTCGCTCTCCTTCAGCGCCGACCGGAGCGCGTCGACGATCTTGTTCTGGTCAGAGCCGGCCATTACACATCTCCCGTTTCCCCGCCGCTGAGCGCCAGGCTGATGAGGCTTTCGGCATCCATGTCGTCGATCGAGCCCTCCCAGGCCTCTTCGGCCTCGTCCGGTTCGGTCCGTGCGTCGCTGACGCCGCCGAGTTCGAGCAGGGCGTCCAGCAGGCCCGCGTCGCGCAGCCTGCCCAGCGAAATGGTCTGCAGGACCGCTCGGATCTCGGCCTCGCCCGACCCCTCAGCGTTGCCGTGGCCATTCGAGTCCGGGACGAGCTCCGCTCGTATGTGGGCGGTGAGCGACCTGGCGTTGGGGTAGTCGAAGACCAGCGTGGGCGGCAGGCGCAGTCCGCTGAGGCCGTTGAGCAGGTTGCGGAACTCCACGGCGCTGAGCGAGTCGAAGCCCAGCTCGCTGAAGGCCCGGTCGGGGTCGACGGCATCCGCGCCCGCGTGGCCGAGGATCGTTGCCGCGTTCGTACGGACGGTGTCCAGCAGCAGGGCTTCCTGCTCTTCCGGGGAGAGGCCGGTGAGCTGTTGCTTGAGTGCGTTCGCCGCGGCCTGGCCGCCGCCCGCCGAGGCGGTGCGCCGGGCCGGGGTTCGTACGAGTCCCTTGAACAGGGCGGGCAGGTTCTCGCCTGCCGAACGCAGCGCCTTGAGGTCGAGACGGATGGGAACCAGAGCCGGAGCGGGAAGGGTGCTTGCGGTGTCGAAGAGTTCCAGACCCTGTTCGAGGGTGAGGGCGTGCACGCCGGTGCTGCTCATCCGGTCGAGGTCGGCCTGACCCAATTCCCCGGCCATGCCCCCGCCCCACAGACCCCAGGCCAGGGACTGTGCGGGCAGCCCGGCCGCCTTGCGGTGGGTGGCAAGCGCGTCCAGGAAGGCGTTGGCGGCCGCGTAGTTGCCCTGGCCCGGGTTGCCGAAGGTTCCGGCCGCGGAGGAGAACAGCACGAACGCGCTCAGGTTCTTGTCGGCGGTCAGGTCGTGCAGATTCAGGGCCGCGTCCACCTTCGGACGCAGCACCCTGTCCACCCGCTCCGGGGTGAGGGAGGCGATGATGCCGTCGTCCAGGACGCCGGCGACGTGGACCACCGCGGACAGGTCGACATCCTGGAGCAGGGCGGCCAGTGCGTCGCGGTCGGCGGCGTCACAGGCCGCCACCCGCACCTCGGCGCCCAGCTCGGCCAGTTCGGCCGTCAACTCCGCCATCCCCGGCGCCTGTTCACCCCGGCGGCTGGTCAGCAGCAGGCTCCGCACTCCATACGCGGTCACCAGATGCCGCGCGAACAGCCCGCCCAGCGTGCCACTCGCACCCGTCAGCAGGACCGTGCCCTCGGCGGTGAACACCGGGGCGTCCTCGTTCACGGTGGCGGGCGTGCGGGCCAGCCGGGCACCGTAGGCGGCCGTGCCGCGCACGACGACCTGCGGCTCACCGGTCGCCAGCGCGAGGGCGACGGCGTCTTCCTCGCCGGCCTCGTCGGTGTCGACCAGCACGAAGCGGTCGGGCGTCTCGGACTGGGCGGAGCGGACCAGACCCCATACGGCGGCGCCGGCCAGGTCGGTGACATCCTCCCCCGCCAGCGCCACCGCGCCCCGGGTGAGGAACACCAACGGGCCCTCGGCGGACTGCAGTTCGGCCAGTGCGTGGCGCACGGACGCCCGTACCGTCTCGGCATCCGACCCCGGGGCCGGACGCAGCACGGTGACCTCTGCGGGAACCGGTCCGCTCCGCGCCCCCGGCATCGCCACCCAGTCCAGCTGGAACAGCGACTCGTGGAATGCGGATCCCGCCGCCGCCAGCTGCTCGGCGGAGATCTCCCGCAGGACGAGACTCTCCACGCTCGCCACCGGACGGCCCGCGCCGTCGGCGACGGTGAGCGCGACCGCCTCTCCCTTGAAGGTGAGCTTCAGCCGTACCCGGGTGGCACCCGAGGCATGGAAGGACACGCCGGTCCACGCGAACGGCAGCCGCGCGGAACGGTCATCGCCGCCCTCACGCAGTCCGATGGCGTGCAGGCACGCGTCCAGCAGCGCCGGGTGCATCCCGAACTTGTCGACGGCCGTGTCCTCGGGCAGGGCCACCTCGGCGTAGATCTCCTCGCCGGAGCGCCAGGCGGCTGTCAGGCCCTGGAAGACCGGCCCGTACTCCAGACCGGCCTGCGCCAGCCCCTCGTACAGGCCCTCGACGTCCACCGGCTCGGCAGCGGCCGGCGGCCACTGCGCCAGGTCGAAGGAGGGCTGCGGTGCCGCCCCGGCGAGCAGGCCCACGGCGTGGCGCACCCACGGTTCGTCGTCCGCTTCCGGGCGCGAGTGGATGCCGACCGTCCGGGCGCCCGTGTCTCCGGGAGCTCCTACGGATACCTGGACCTGGAGCGCGCCGTGCTCGGGCAGCACCAGCGGCGCCTCCAGCGTGAGTTCCTCCAGCAGGTCGCAGCCGACCTCGTCGCCGGCGGCCAGCGCCAGTTCGACCAGGCCGGTGCCGGGGAAGAGGACGGTGCCGCCGACCGCGTGGTCGGCCAGCCAGGGCTGTGCGGACGTGGACAGCCGGCCGGTCAGCACCACGCCGTCGGTGTCGGCCAGTGTCACGGCGGCGCCGAGCAGCGCATGCCCCGAGGATCCGATGCCCATCTCCGACAGGGCGCTGCCGGTCTCGACGACGCTCTCCAGCCAGTACGTGCTGCGCTGGAAGGCGTACGTCGGCAGGTCGTCGAGCGCTCGGACTCCGGTGCCGGCGTAGAACGCCGCCCAGTCGGGCGTGAGTCCGACGACGTGCAGCCGGGCCACGGTGCCCAGAAGTGTGGGCACTTCGGCCCGGTCCTTGCGCAGGGCGGCCGTCAGTACCGCCGACTCCGACTCGACGGACTGCTGCGCCATCGCGGTCAGCACACCATCGGGACCCAGCTCCAGGAACCGGGTGACTCCCTCCGACTCCAGCACTGTCACCGCATCGGCGAAACGCACCGCCTCACGGACATGACGGACCCAGTACTCCGGATCACCCAACTCCTCACCGACGAGGGCGCCGGTGAGGGTGGACACGATCGGGATGGAGGGCTCGTTGTACGTCAATTCCTGTGCGACGGCGCGGAAGTCGGCGAGCATCGGCTCCATCAGCGGGGAGTGGAAGGCGTGGGAGACCTTCAGACGGGTGGTCTTACGGCCCTCCGCCTCGAAGTGCGCCTTGATCCGCAAAGCTTCCGCCTCGACGCCGGAGACGACCACTGCGGTGGGTCCGTTGACGGCGGCGATGCCCACACCGTCGGCCAGCAGCGGACGCACCTCGTCCTCGGTGGCCTGCAGGGCGACCATCGCGCCGCCCTCCGGCAGCGCCTGCATCAACCGGCCCCGCGCGGTCACGAGTTTCGCCGCATCCGCCAGTGACAGCACCCCGGACACATGCGCGGCAGCGAACTCACCGATGGAATGCCCGGCCAGATAGTCGGGCTTGATCCCCCACGATTCGAGGAGCCGGTACAGCGCCACTTCCAGCGCGAACAGGGCGGGCTGGGTGAACTCCGTACGGCTCAACTGTTCGGCGTCCTCCCCCCACATGACCTCGCGCAGCGGCGCATCGATCTCGGCGAGTGCGGCGTCGAAGGCGTCGGCGAACACCGGGAACGCGGCGTGCAGTTCACGGCCCATCCCGATGCGCTGCGCCCCCTGACCGGTGAACAGGAAGGCGGTACGTCCGGTGCCGCGCACGCTGCCCTGCACCACTCCCGCGGCTGACCTGCCCTCGACGAACGCGGTGAGGGCCGCCAGCAGCTCTTCCCGGTTCGAGCCCATCACGGCTGCCCGGAAGTCCAGCGCGGTGCGGCGGGTGGCAAGGGAGTAGGCGATGTCCTGCGGGCGCAGGGCGGGGTCGGTGTCGGCGTATGTGTGCAGGCGTTCGGCCTGGGTCCGCAGGGCTTCGGGGGTTTTGCCGGACAGGGTCCACAGGACCGTGTCGGGAGCCGTGCCCTCGTCTGCGGGCCGTTCCTCTGTCGGGGCTTGTTCGATGATGACGTGGGCGTTGGTGCCGCTGATACCGAAGGAGGACACCCCCGCGCGACGCGGACGGCCGGTCTCCGGCCAGGGCCGGGACTCCGTCAGCAGCCGCACATTGCCCTCGGACCAGTCCACCTGATGCGTGGGCTCATCCACGTGCAGGGTCGGCGGCAGCACCCCGTGCCTGATCGCCTCGACCATCTTGATGATGCCCGACACCCCTGCCGCGGCCTGCGTGTGACCCATGTTCGACTTGATGGATCCCAACCACAACGGCTGGTCCTCGGGCCGGTCCTTGCCATACGTCGCAAGGAGAGCCTGGGCCTCGATCGGGTCGCCGAGCGTGGTGCCCGTGCCGTGCGCCTCGACCGCATCGACGTGGTCGGGGGCGAGCTGGGCACCGGCGAGGGCCTGGCGGATGACACGGACCTGGGCGGGGCCATTGGGCGCCGTCAGGCCGTTGCTGGCGCCGTCCTGGTTGACGGCGGAGCCGCGCACCATCGCCAGCACCGGGTGGCCGTTGGTGCGGGCGTCGGAGAGGCGCTCCAGCAGGAGCATGCCCACGCCCTCGCCCCAGGCCGTGCCGTCGGTGGCAGCAGCGAAGGACTTGCACCGGCCATCGGGAGCAAGCCCGCGCTGACGGCTGAACTCCACGAACGCCTCCGGCGTCGCCATCACCGCCACGCCACCGGCCAACGCCAGCGAGCACTCCCCCGAACGCAACGCCTGCGCCGCAAGATGCAGCGCCACCAGCGACGAGGAGCAGGCCGTGTCGATGGTCACCGAGGGGCCTTCGAGGCCGAAGGTGTAGGACACCCGGCCCGAGGCGACGGAACCGGTGTTCGTGTTGTCCTGGTAGTCGTGGTACATCATTCCGGCGAAGACGCCGGTGGCCGAGCCCTTCAGTGCGGCCGGGTCGATGCCGGCCCGCTCGATCGCCTCCCAGGAGGTCTCCAGCAGCAGCCGCTGCTGCGGGTCGATGGCCAACGCCTCGTTGGGGCTGATCCCGAAGAAGTCGGGGTCGAAGTCGCCCGCCTGGTGCAGGAAGCCGCCGTGCTTGACGTAACTGGTGTTGGGGCGTTCGGACTCGGGGTCGTACAGCTCGTCGATGTTCCAGCCACGGTTGGTCGGGAACTCCGAGACCGCATCCACTCCGCCGGCGACCAGCCGCCACAGGTCTTCCGGGGTCTCCACCCCGCCGGGATAGCGGCAGCTCATGCCGACGATCACGATCGGGTCGCCGTCGGTCACCACCACCGTGGGGGCCGCGCCGGTGGTGTCGTCACCGGTGCCCGTGAGCTCCTGGGCGAGGTGCCGGGCGAGCACGGACGGGCTGGGGTAGTCGAAGACGAGGGTGGCGGGCAGGCGCAGGCCGGCGGCCTCGCCGAGACCGTTGCGGAACTCGACGGCGCTCAGTGAGTCGAAGCCCAGTTCGCTGAAGGCCTGTTCAGGGTCGATGGCCTCGGGGCCGGCGTGGCCGAGCGTCGCGGCGGCGGTGGCCCGGACGAGGCCGAGGATCTCGGCCTCCTGCGCCTCGGGGGTCATCCCGGTGAGCCGTTGGGCCAGGGCCGAAACACCGGCCGTGCCGGTCGTGGTGCTGACCGCCCGGCGGGCCGGGCGGCGGACCAGGCTGCGGAAGAGTTCGGGCAGTTCGCCGTCGCCCGCGCCGAGTGCCTTGGCGTCGAGGCGGATGGGAACCAGGGCGGGGGCGGCAAGGGTGCTTGCGGTGTCGAAGAGTTCCAGACCCTGTTCGGGGGTGAGGGCGTGCACGCCGGTGCTGCTCATCCGGTCGAGGTCGGCCTGGCTGAGCTCCCCGGCCATGCCACCGCCCCACAGACCCCAGGCCAGGGACTGTGCGGGCAGCCCGGCCGCCTTGCGGTGCGCGGCGAGGCCGTCGAGGAAGGTGTTGGCGGCGGCGTAGTTGCCCTGGCCCGGGTTGCCCAGCGTTCCGGCTGCGGAGGAGAACAGCACGAACGCGGTGAGGTTCTTGTCGGCGGTCAGGTCGTGCAGATTCAGGGCCGCGTCCACCTTCGGGCGCAGTACCGTGTCCACCCGTTCCGGGGTGAGGGAGGCGATGATGCCGTCGTCGAGAACTCCGGCGACATGGACCACCGCTGAGAGGTCGACATCCTGGAGCAGGGCGGCGAGGGTGTCGCGGTCGGCGGCGTCGCAGGCCGCCACCGACACGTCGGCGCCCAGCGCGGTCAGCTCGGCCGTCAACTCCGCCATCCCCGGG